>JAGSHR010000043.1 GCA_029855985.1 Candidatus Njordarchaeota archaeon | reverse complement strand
GTATAGGATACCGCAATGTTACTTTATCAATTATTCCTCAATTATTATTAATATCTTTATATTTTTTTAATAATGAAATAAAAAGTAAGATAGAACAACTTATTGATTCTAATCTAGTTACGCTCCTCTCATGAATTTTAGGGTGGGTGTTGTGATATTCGTTAGAAATGTTTATAAGAGGTTGTCTGGGAGGCTTATTTTGAAAGATATTTCTTTTGAGGTGCCTGAGCCTAGTGTTGTGGCTGTACTTGGTCCTAATGGTAGCGGTAAATCTACTTTAATGAGGATTCTCGCGGGTCTTTTGATCCAAGATAAGGGGCTTGTTAAGATTTATGACTTGGATCCGTTTGAGTTTAGAGGTTGGATTGGTTATGCTCAGGAGTCAGATAGAGCGTTAATTTGGAATTGGACAGTTTGGGAGAATTTGTATTCTTATGGTAGGTTGAGGGGTGTGGATAAGGAGGTTTTGAAGGAGCGGATATTTCACTATTGTCGTTTACTTGGGGTTGAGGAGTATGTGGATACGTTAGTTGGAAGGCTTAGTACTGGTTTGAGGAAGCGGGTTATATTGATAAGAGCTTTACTAAATGATCCGAGGGTGTTAATCTTGGATGAGGCTTTAAGTGGTATCGATGTTGAGGGTGTAGTTGTCATTAAGAGGTTGTTAACGGATCTCTATAAGAAAGGCGTTACGATATTTCTCTCACAGCATGATGTTGGTCGAGTAATCGATGTGGCAAAGAGGGTTATTATTCTCTCTGATGGGGAGATCGTGTTCGATGAACCCATAGAAGTTTTTGATGATTTTTATAAAAGGTATGTTAATTTGAAGGCTGTCATAGGTGAATCGCATCTGGGAGAATTTCAGAGTATAGTTAGGAGAAACAACGATGTTATCCAGTATGTTTCAAAACTAAACGGGGATTATGAGGTTAAGGTGTTAATACAGAGAAGCAATGTTCCAGTATACGTTGATTTCATGGATAGGATTGGGTCGAATTTGGAGTTGTTAAAACCCATGATTGATGACCTCATATTCGTGTTAACCCGAGGTGATGCGGTGTGAGTCTTATAATCGCCAAATATAGGTTTATAAGTCTGTTGAGGTATCCTGAGAACCTTATTTACTACCTGATTTACCCGATAGTTACTATAGTGCTCGCTTACGCTCTGCAGCAAATTATAGACGTGGAAACATTTTCGAGTTATAGTAAGGGTTTAGCTTCGTATATTGCATTCATATATTCTGGCATTGCCCTGTTCCTAATTTTAGAATTACCTATCTCTATCTCTGGGCAGGTCTACGATGAGATAAGAACGGGTTACTTGGAAACTACTTTGTTAGCCACTAACAGGATTTCAAAGTATTTCGTTGGGGTGATTCTTGGGGATATGCTGTTTGCTGCTCCATTTATACTCATCATGAGCGTACTTGCAGTAATTTATGCTGGAAGCGCAGGGAAATCAAACCTGTTTTTACTGTTGTTTACCCTCGTTGTAACGATAATGGGTGTATTTGGGTTTTCACTATTAGCCATTGGTTTAGCACTCAGATACAAAATGATAAGCAACACGCTTTCCATGTTCAATTTCATAAGAGAGTTCCTTGATGGCACCATATTCCCCGTGCTACTATTAACACCATCTATCAGATTTATAAGCTATGCAATTCCGTCAACATGGTACATTGATTTATGGAGAATATCGCTATTCGGAACTGGACCAATATTAAACCTCACCTTAGAGATAGTGCTTGCCACAACTTCATCTATCATATTACTCCTAGTTGGCTACGCATTCGTGGAAAGAGAATACAAAACAGCTATCAGAAAGGGCCTTCTACTAACATACTAATCAATCAACCAAACAACAAAGGTATTTTTGCTTTCATTTTTTGCCTAATTTCGTTTTTTCTATTTATCCTTGTTGGACATCTTCTAATCTGGACTTGCTGAATTTATAGTTAAGTGAATATGAAGGTCTTTTTTAAGCAGCGTATCACTTTAAATGGGACTAGTGTATTTGAATTGATATTGATTTAGGGCAAAATCGCTTTATCTTGATTGGAACACGCATTGCGAATAGTCAAAGTACAAAAACGTTGAAGGATGTTTCTATTTATTTAATCAAAGTTATGATTTGCTTTAGTAAAACATTAGTAAAATAGCTTATCAGGAGGAAGACACAGAAATGATTGATCCCTCCCTATTTCAGAATGAAACAGTTAAGAAGATTTTGGAAAAGTACTACGATTTGTGGGCTATCCACTATGTTGGTGCAGTCGCGTATTGGGATACTGAAACATACATGCCTGAAGGTGCAATAAAAGAGAGGAGCATTGCGTTTGGGAAACTTGCTGTTTTAACTCAGAGAATGCTTC
>JAGSHR010000233.1 GCA_029855985.1 Candidatus Njordarchaeota archaeon | reverse complement strand
GTTGCTGTTGGTTTCTGCTTTCTCGGGTATGATTTCGTTCATTGGAATTGACACTGTTGCGAGAGTGCTTACCTCGGGGAGTGCACTTTTATCCCTTTTTTGCTAATATTATTAATGGGGTTTATTTCATTACCATTAGCGTATAACGAGAGTGAAAGGAAAAATGGAGGTGGAGAGAAAAATGGAAGCAGAGGATCGAGGCGTAATAATACTAGGCGTAGGAGCTCTCGTAGTAAGCGCAGGCATCATAATCGTGTTTGAGCTAGCTAAATCGGCTTTAGCGATATTCATCTACATGTTCGCAGTGATGGTCATTTGGGGTGTAATATACAATGTCTGGGGAACAGAGAATCAACGAAATAGTCAGCTATCTGATGTCAGACAGGATACACACGATTCATTGGAGACCAATAGTGATCGTTGAGGGACCTGAGTCTGGCAAAACAAACACCGCTTTTTATCTAGCCGAAAAACTCATGAAGAAATATGGAAACAACGTAAACACGATTTACGTTAAGAAACTGCGAAACTCTTTTTCACTGTTCAACTCTAAGAGATACCAGGTGATAATAGTAGATGAGTTTTCATAGTACCTAAAAGGGCTTGAAATAGCAAACAAAAACAATAAAACAAATAATAAATAGTGGACAGAGGTTGTGATCGTACTTATGAGGGTTTGGGGTGTGTTAATTTGTGAATTATATTTGAGGGGTTTTTAAATTAGGATTTATAGTTTATCGCTGGATTAGTTTTTTTCTAAATTGATTAGAAGGGTTTTCTTTTAGACATGGATCTAGTTCTCCTTTTAGCCATTTTATCATTAACTCCCTTAGTATTTCCGATCTTTTCTTTCCTATATCTATGCATTTTTTACTGAATTCCTTGTAGATTTTCTCGTCTACATCAAAATTTACTCTGACCATGTCATTTCACCATAGATATATGTTTAGTTCATATTTTTGCTTCTTATTATTACTTAAATACTTAATTGAGTATTTAATCAATTAAGTAAAAGAGGTGTTTCACGATGCCTCCAACAGATATTTTAAATTATGTTAAAGAATACCAAGAAAAAGTAAAGGAGATACCTAATGATGCCTTTAGAAAAATTATGGGTATGAACATAGATTCTAGAAAGCTTGCGGGGATTCTTGGTTTCCTCATAGGTGATGGTTACTTATCCATCCTACCAACGAACAAAAGAAATATTTACCGCGTATCTTTTTACGCTAAGAATAAAGAAGATCTCGAATTAATAAGGAGCGATATCAAATCACTCAGTGGATTTAGGGGGACACTATATTACCGTGAAAAGAAAAAATCTTGGGTATTGGTATATGACTCTAAAACCTTACTATTTCTTCTAAAAGCTATTGGAGCTCCGCTTGGAGACAAAACAAAAACAGAATTTCAAATCCCACACTTTGTAAAAAATGGGAACCTTGAAATAAAACGTCACTTTTTATCTGGTCTATTTAGCGCAGAAATGGAGCAACCATCCATAAGGTCAAGAAATAAGAGGAGAACACTGAAACCTATTCAAATGGAAATGAGAAAAACACTAGAAAAAGAATCAAATCTACAGAAATTTTTTCTTGAATTGAAAGAGATCCTTGAGGAATTTAACATATCTTCTGTGATCTATAAATGAAGTAGAAAATACAAAAGAGCAGATAAAGATATAACGATAACTTATATTTTATCGATCAACACAAGTAAGGATATAAAACTCTTTCTAGAAGAGATAGGGTACATTTATAACAAAAGGAGACAAGAGATAGCAAGAAAAATGCTTTATTACATAAATCTAAAGGAAAAAACAATAGAAACCAGAAAAACAATAGCAAAACAAGCGTTGAAACTTTTTGAAATAGGTAAAAAGCCATCCCAAGTAATCAAAATTTTAGAAATTAAAGATGAACACCAAAGACTAATTAAAGAACTCTACAGGAAATTTAAGAAAGGAGAAAAAATCGAAGTAGACAAAATACGAATAAACAGGAAGAACTTCCCAAAATTTGAAGAAATAGAAATGAGTGAAAACACTAATTAAAACTCCTAATTTGTGAATTATATTTGAGGGGTTTGTGTTTCGTATAGGTTTTTCTTATAATGTTTTCGGTTGTATATTTATGTTAGGTATCCATACATCATCTGTCATGGATTCGTTTTGGTGAAACTCTATGGCTCATACGAGGATAGATTTTAACAGAGCAGAGTTGATGCGTGTCATTAAACAAGTAAGACCAGCTGTTTGGGAGATTCCGAAAACCTTTAAACCGTACATGAATGTGCCCGTGAGAATTTACATGACGAAGGAAATGTTGGATAATACTGAGCTTGGGGCAATACAACAAGCAATGAACGTCGCAGCACTACCAGGTATTGTAAAAGCCTCCATAATGATGCCAGACGCCCACTGGGGCTACGGTTTCTGTGTCGGAGGGGTCGCTGCGTTTGACTTAGAGGAAGGCATCATAAGCCCCGGGGGCGTAGGGTACGATATTAACTGCGGCGTTAGGTTTCTTGTTACGAATCTTACTGTTGATGATGTTAAGCCTAGGGTTAGGGAGTTGTTGAGGGCTATTGAGGGTTATATTGCTGCTGGTGTTGGTCGTGGTGGTCGTGTTAAGTTGACTAGGTCGCAGTTGGATGAGTTGTTGGAGAATGGTGCGGTTTGGGCTGTTGAGAATGGTTATGGTTACGAGGAGGATTTGAGGCACATCGAGGATTATGGGAGGATTGAGGGCGCGGATGCGAGCAAGGTGAGTAATAGGGCGAAACAAAGGGGACACGACCAAGTTGGGTCGCTTGGAAGCGGGAACCACTACGCGGAGGTCGAGGTGATAACCAAGATATTCGACGAAAAGATAGCGAAGCAATTTGGGATACGCGAAGAGGGGCAAATCGGCGTTATGATTCACACTGGTTCCCGCGGTCTCGGCCACCAGGTGGCTAGCGACTACATTGATGTGAGCCAAATAGATTCAAATATCAAATGATGTTATATATAAATGGGCGACATGCCCGCCTCTGGGGGGTGGCGTCAGGCCTCCCCTGGGGGTGTGTTTTTTCTGAAGATTGAAGAGAGTGCATCATCACGTCGATCCAGGGCTACACCCTGGTATTAAGCCCGTGTCTCCTATCTGTCTCTTATACACATCT
>JAGSHR010000095.1 GCA_029855985.1 Candidatus Njordarchaeota archaeon | reverse complement strand
TCCATATTGTCACCTCCACTCTCTTTTTCATTTCTACTTCCAATTTCATTCTCAGACATAGATATTACCTCTATTTGCTTTAGGTGGTAAGTATGTTGGGGTCTATCTGGTAATATGATAAGTTTATGTTTGACATTCATATATACTTTAATATAATATAAACAACATACTTTTTAATTTAATACTTTGAGCAGGAGGTTTAAAATGAATATAAGAAAGAGAAAAAGCTTCTTTAATTTGTTTTTGGTAGTTTCCATTATTTTTAGTCTTTATTCCTGTGGAGGCTCGGGAGGAGGCTCCAGCGGGCAAGGTTATCAGATTAGCAACAATAAAACAATTTTCTCTCTTGCTGAAACTCCTGATCAACTTGAAATGGAATACAGAAATATCCCTATTTACAAAACTATTAATATTGGCTTTACAAAACCCCTTAAGATTCCTCAGGTAAGAGGCAAATCTCCAGAAAATCACTCAACAGATATTACTGATTTAAACTGGGTGAAACTTCTTGATGAATCTGGGAAAGAGATACCAATACATGTACGAATGAGTGAAGATAGGTTATTTTTAGAAGTTATCCCGATTAATTTTTTAAAGCCATCCACTATTTATACGCTTATAGTTTATGGTCAGGTAACCTCTGAAGAAGGAGAAACTTTAAAGAAAACCATCTCTTTTTCTGTAAGAACATTGTCTAATAGTACTCCTCTCACAATCTCAGGACCCGGATTAGTCCTGGAGGGAAAAGAGGTTGAGTTTAGTTTGTCAACAGGGTTTGAGCCTTCCAAGATTGTTTGGGATATGGATGTTAATTCGGCTGAGGATAGAACAGTAAATGGTGGCACAAGTGTGTATTATGTTTACGATTCACCAGGTGATTATAGAATTAAAGCTGTCGTTGTGGATAAATACGGTAGGAGCTTAGAGGCTGAAAAAATGGTTACAGTATTAAATGATAGCGAAAAATTACTTAAAAATACTTATTCGGGCTTTAGTTATGTAGATACAACATCCATAGATGAGCTACAGAATTCAGAACTTAAAGAATCTCTTGGAGAGATGGGCGAATATGTATTTTCAATTGCAGAGGGAAATTATGAAGCAGGACAGTCTTCTCAAACTTTATTCGCTATTTCTATGAAAAGTGATGAAATTGGCGAATTTTACAGGAAATATTTGAATTTGCTTGAAGAGAACGGTAAGCTGCTTGGAATAGTTAGCTTTAATGGATTCCCAGCCATTCTCTCATACTCTTCAGGCAATGGCAACTACAAGCTAAATCTACTTGTTAGCGATAATCATCTAAACTTAGACAACATTACTATCGGGGGAAAGCATTACTATGATATCCATATACCACAACTCAATTCAATACCTATGCTCTACTTTACATCTATAAATATAGATGAAAGTGCCATTAATGTTTTGAAAGAAAAAATACCTTCAGAGATAAGAGGAGAATTGCCTATCATTTATTCAGACAACGGTTCCATTTATCTTGGTTTGCCGGAGAGTTTTAGAGGCACAAGAAGTATAGTTAGTTGGTTTGTTTCAAAATGCGGAAAGCCGTGCGAGATAATTGATAATATTGTATCTTCAGCGGTATATGATGCGCTTAAAAAGTTTAAATCCTACTTTCTCAAAATAAAACAATTAAATCCATTTGAAAACATTGGAGCGTATAGAGATGCCTGTCAAAGTATAAAAGCAGATTTTCTTCAGCTTTACAATCAGTTCAAAGATGATCCTTCTCATATCTACTCAAGTATTACCGACCCAGATAGAGCTATATTAGATTTGAAGTCTTTTCTTTATAGAAAAAATGGAGTGTGCATAAAAAGCGCGATTTCAAATGTTTTAAATGAAGTTGAGAGCAGGGCTCAATACATAAATGGTTTACTTAATAGTTTTGCAAGCCATATTGGAGAATCTTACTCTTCCTATATATCAACTTTTATCCCCGATACTAAATCGGATTCAAGCATCTATATATCATGTTCGATAAATAAATGCTCTCTTTCAATGAAAAATGGAGCCAAGTCTTACTCTATTAGTTTATCAATTTTGCAAACTTTCCAAAAGTATTCAAGCGCTTTTTCAAAAAAAGTTGGCGATAACTTTCCTATTTCCTTCATAGTTAACTCAGTAAACCAAATAAAAAGCAAATTACCTTCAGGTATGGCGGGATTTTTCTATTACAGCAATAACCATGAGTTGAGATTTTTGATGAAACTAAACTCCACCTCTGGAAAAAGATGTGAGGATGATACAGAAAGTCTCCTTTGCTTTGGAGGATACCTTTATTCAGGGGGCGTAAAAGGGGAGTTGAGTGCCAATATCTCACCATCCACCGGAATACTCCTTTATCTTCAACCCTCAAGTATCACATTTCCTTACTCTGACGATGCAGGAACGATTTATAAGTTTCTAAGTAAATCAACACAATCCTTTCCAGAAATAGGATTCAACATACATACGAAGTATAGAAATAATTATGTAGAAATTAAAGGTTCTACACTTCCAGCTATAGGTCTTTCAGCAGGTGTCGAGTTTGGCCTTAAATTCAATTATCACATATTATTTGGAGGTGAAGGTAAAGTTGCCATAAATCTCTCTGTAGGTGTATCGCCATCCGCTTTTGCCCAGGCAAATCTTGATACTATTGAAGGAATAATAAAAGGAGCTTTTCAATCTACCAAACAATTAATGGGAATCTCTCCAATTACTGTGGATAATTCTTCTGTGGAATTTCACCTGCCTGACGACAAGGCGTTTATAAATTTTGTTGATAGCTTTCTAACTAACATAGAAAACAAGCTTACCCAGCAAGGATTACAAGAGCTATCAAACAGCATAACATTTGGCATAAGCTTGGGTGGAGAATTAGCAGGAGGTGTTGGTGCTGGAGGCACTGGAACCGGAGGAGCCTCAGCAAACCTAAAACTCGAAGGTGAGACAGGGATGGAATTCGATCTTACATCTGCTATTGCATTTTTCAATTTTATAAAAGTAAGTAATGTAAACTCTTTTATCATAACCCCAATGAGAAATCTTAGTCAGTTCTTCGGAAACATAGCCGATGAGCCATCTGGTATTTTCACAAAAATCTTTGAGCTTTATAGGAAAACATTCTCAGATATGCTCAACAATATAAATATCGACTCCTCTAATTATGGGGATCAACTGTTTAAAACGCTTTCAGAACACATGGGGTTTTCCTTGTGTTTGAATCTTGGGGCAGAGGCAGAAGCCGAGGAGGTTGGAACAGTTCGGACTGATGTTTCTCAGAAACCTTGTATTTCTGTAAACGGAGAAACTCTTTTCAATATACTCTACTCCCTTTTTGGCAATCCACAAAATGTAAGATATCTTGACCATGCTGGAATCTATCCTCAGATAACACTTAGTTTTCCCGTCAGCGCAGAGTTGAAAGCGGGATTTGACGAGGGAATTGAGGTAGTATTTAAAGGTGGACTACAAGCTGATTTTATTACAGCAACCATTACCATTAAAAACGATCCATTCATAGACTACGGGGTACATCATTCATACATTACTTTAAAGTTTCCACTTTCAGTAAAACTTTCTCCATCTGAAACCACTGTTTATCCTTGGGATACAGTTCAATTTAACTGTACCGCAAGTAAGAACGGGGCAGGTATTAGATGGTTTGTTGAAGGAATCGAAGTAAACGGTGCCACAAATTTGGTTGTAGACGGCACAAGACTTGTTACGGTGGAATCTGTAAATAATAACTCTCTCGTTCTTAAAGACTTTTTTGGAGACAAAGTGAGTGTTATATGCATGGCAACTGATGAAAAAGGCGAGAAAGCCTTTGACTATGCTACTGTATACACCGTAAACACACTTACAGGGACACCCAAACTATATATTGAAGGTTCTCCTATTTCGGATGGTGCTGTTATTGATGGCAATTCAATTTCTGTAGTGGGGGTTAGTAGCTCAGCCAATAAACCTTTACAGTTCATAGTTGAGATCTCAGAAACGCCAGACTTCAACAGAATTTATAAGGCTTTCATAGTTCAATCACCTTTTTATATGCCAGAGGGTTTAAGACAAGGGAAGCCCTATTACATAAGGGTAAAAGGAACCAATGGGTATAATTACACAGATTACAGTAGCACAAAGAAAATTTATGCTTCGCTTCCCCGAATCTCCCTGATACAACCGAGTGACGGAGAGGAAGTGTGTTCTGGGGGAGTAGTTGTATTCAAAGGTAGTTACACAGTTGATGGAGCTGATCAACTTTCTTCACTAAATCCTGTTGTTGAGATCAGTCAAGACGAAGGTTTTACAAATATTTCAACTACACTTAGATATGGCTCTTCAGGTTTCGAACAGTGGCGACCTACAGTGCCTGGAATCTACTACTGGAGAATTAAAGGACAAGTCGGCAGTACCACTGTTTCGAGTTCTTTTAGAACAATTAAAGTTAAACCTGCCGCTCCTGACTTTTTGTACCCTAAATTTGACGAACAGTATTATTTCAATCATAGAGAAGTCACTAATGTAAAACTTAAAAGCATTGAGGGAGCACAGAGTTATGAAATAGAGATGTCCAATAATATATCATTTAATAATATTCTTTGGGATTCTGGACCTACAAACTCTCCGAACAAGCAACTCACACTTCCAACATACAATGACAGCACTGCTCATTATCTCTATTTGAGGGCAAGGGTAAAGATAAATGGTATTTGGGGGTGCTGGACAACACATTATCCAGAGATACAGGTTCAAAATCATCCTCCAATAGCTTCAAACGAGGCTCCAGCAACTCCAAAGGAGGTCTGTATAAACGGTAAAGTTACTACAGCGTTCAGTGTTGACCCTGACCTTGATGGGGATAATATAACGGCTTATGAAGTTAGGGTTTATAAAGAAGTAAATGGAACAAAACAGCTTGTTAAATCAGAAAGGTTTAATCAAAATATAAGCAATATCGGCGATATGATTGAGGTTTCTCTGAGTATGGGGCATGATATTGGTTATGGAAAAAGATTCATAGCCGTTGTTGCTTACGACAAGTTTGGTAGCCATATTGACTACAATAAACTGTTTTCCTCAGAAGCTGGAGGATGGAGTAATGTAAGTTTCACTGTGAAAAATTGTCCTCCACCAGCACCTGAAGTTTATGGACCTGATAACAATTCAAACCTATTTCCAGGCAATGTTGTTACTCTCACGGCTAAAAAGGTTGTTGATCCAGACAATGACAACATAACTGGATACCAATTCGTGCTCATTGGACCGGAGGGAAATCAACAAAGTCACACTGTTCAATTCAGTAACTATAATTACGCTACAACAACCTTTACTGTAGAAGAGGCAGGTAACTATACATGGAAAGTAAGAGCCATGTCAGACTTTAACGGTACGGAGCAGTACAGTGACTGGAGTAGTGGTAGTTTTCAAGTTAAAGAAAATCCAACGGTCAGCATTCTATATCCACCCAATGGGGCTTTAGTAGTAGCTGATAACCTTGACTATCTCAAGATAAGTGTAAACCTTGTGGGGGATGATGTTAGAGCTCAGTATCAGTACGCTTATAACCCGGAATTTGAAAGCGCAAAACAATCCGCTTGGTCTTTCTACAACGCCCAAAAGGAAGGAAAAAGCTACTTTAATTTCCTACCCCCTAATTTCGAAGATAATAGCACAATTTATTGGCGTGCAAGGGGTGCGGTTGAGAACAATCCTACTTCTTGGAGTGAAACATATTGTTTCACCTACCATCCCATACTACCCAGTAAAATAGAAGTTGAGGGAAGTGAGGTCTATTACAGCATTAACGGTAGCACTACTTTGCAATTCGATGTTCACAACTCGTTTACGAATTGTCTTGGAGATAATGGAACATTTGAATACAAAATATGTAGTGATGAATCCTGCTATAATGAGCTGCTTAAGGGAAACTTCGTACCGGGAAAACCTTTTACTGTGAATCTTGAGCCAGGAGATTACTACTTTAAAGCTACTCAAGTTGTGCAAAATGTTATAGATAATGATGATAAAAACCAAATAGAACTTGTCAGCGATCCGGTTGGGTTTAATGTCCAATCCAAAAACGCAGATGGACTCATCGGCTACTGGACTTTTGATAACTGTACAGGAGAAAATGAAGTTGAAGGAGTGGGAGATGCAGAAATTATAGGCAGTCCAACTTGCACAGAGACGACTGCCAAAGGAAAAAGTTTCTATCTCAAAGGTGAGTCATATCTAAAGGTTACCAATTCCGATATGTTAGATCTTCAGAGATTTACAATTACGGCATGGATAATGCCAGATGAGGTTGATGGAGAGCATACAATAGCTGGAAGGCCTGAACAAAGTGGCTATGGAGTTGAAGTTTATAAAGGAAAACTTAGAGGTTATATGTGGATGGAAGGATCACGAGATTATGTGTATGTCACAAGTCAAATTGGTCTTCCCAAAGATAAGTGGACATTTGTAGCTTTGACCTATGACGGAAACAATTTGAAACTTTACCAGAATGGTAAGTTAGCTGCCTCTAAAAATGTTGAAGGAACTGTTAAGGAAAACGATATGCCTTTCCTGATAGGGGCAAATCCTACATCAAGTGGAGGAGCAGAGATGTTATTTAAGGGGTATATTGATGAGGTAAGGCTTTATAGCAAATCTTTAACAGAAGATGAAATCAAAAGTATCATGGTTTCTGATGGAGCGAATATGACAGGAGGTATAGCTCCCGATTGCAAACTCACAGTTTCCCCAGATAGTGGAACGCAGCCATTTAATTCGGTTTTGACCTGTAATAGTTCCTGTGAAGGCTGTATTTACACATGGGATTGGGACGGAGATGGAATGTTTGATAATGAAACTGAAAGAGACAATATCACAGCTAAATACAAGGAAGCTGGTAAAATACAACCCGCTGTTATTATAAGTGCAGAAAATAGCATCTACAATTGGGAAACTGCATATGTATATGTGGAAAAAGAGGATAAAAGTTTAATTTTATACTGGAGCTTTGATAGAAATGTAAGAGATTACTCAGGTAATGGCTACTCAGGTACCATTTATGGTAGTCCAAAATGGGTAGATGGTAAGGATTTAAAAGCAATCTTGCTTGATAATTATACAAACTATGTGGGACTTAACATTCCAGAAAAAGGTATATCTCTGAGTAAATTTACTCTCTCTTTCTGGGTTAAACTCTCAGAGTCAGCTGAAGATATTAATATGTTTGTCCAGGGGAGTAATGAGGGAGGGAACAATGAGTTTAACTTTGGTTGGAAGCCTGACAATGAAACTTTTCAAGTATGTTTAGGGGATGATTGTAAATACTCTAATCAAACTTTTGATCTAAATGATAAAAACTGGCACAAACTGAAGTATGTTTTTGATAGTAGGAATGTTTATATATATGTTGACGATGACAATCGGCCTTTTGATGAGATTGAATTTTCTATATCTCAACCGGTTACTATTCACTACCTTGTTATAGGAGAGGATCAAGATAACGATAACGGAGGCGGTTTCGATCCCCGTCAGGCACTCTATGGAACTATTGACGAGCTGAAGCTTTACGATGATATTAAAGAGTAAAAAAAGCTTACTTAAATCAAACATTTTAGAGGTGCTCTCGTAAATAAGTGTTTACAAAAATTGAGAGGTGTTCTAATTTTTGATGCGGAATCTTGCAAGCTTAATAATTGAATTGGGATTCTTAGTTTTGTATATTGGTATATTGTGGAGAGGATTTTGATTAAAGAGTTGCGGATGAGGATTATAAGGGTTCTTGTAGGGGTAGCAGTTTTATTTTTGTATTCATGCGGCGGTGGGGGAGGTGGGTCTAATCCTCCACCCAGTCCCTACTTAAACTTGATGAATTTATCAGTTCTTTTAGATGGCAATCCATCGTTTGAGCTCAGGCGCTCATCACTTCCCGATAACATCGAAGTTAATTTTCAATTAAATACCAAT
>JAGSHR010000250.1 GCA_029855985.1 Candidatus Njordarchaeota archaeon | reverse complement strand
TCTTTAGGGTTTGACAAACACGCCAACTAACAATTAATCCAGCCGAAGAATCAGTGCTATCTGGAGCTGCTCGAAAACCTCCATCATAGTGAGACTGAAGAGACAAAAGACCATCCAAGGCACCATCCAAATTGGGAAACCAATCTAACCTATCTAACAGGTATAACGTATAGATAATTACAGCCGTACCCTCAGCATTTTCACTATGAGTCGACATGCCCGTTTTAGGGTCTATCTCTCGAAGCAATGATTTAGCTATGATGTCCTTAATACTGTCATTTAATCCGCCTAAAACCTTCATCGTCACAACTCCAAACCAATTTTCTACTGGTGAACCGAATATGTCGACGAATCTGCCAACATCATACATGAAAAAGTACCTGTAGAAAGACCTAATCACCTTCTCTCTGTCAATCAAGTCAAGCCTATTAAACATCTTCAAGATCAATACGGCTGCATACGTTCCATCCATGAGTGCTAGGTTTTGTTTCTCTCCGTCAACATAGTTACTGTAGAATAGGCCCGTTTCCTTGTCTTGCATGCCCATAACCCAGTTAACAATAGCATCGCTGTTCACGCGATCAAGCGCCCCGAGAATCCTTAATGCTTCCAAAGCATCAACAACAGAAATCATCCAAACATTCCTCGTGTAGGGAAACATAGTGAAAATTGAGCCATTATAGTGAGACATAATAAACTCGATAGCCGCATCCCTATCTATTACATCCAATTTATCAATGTAATTTAACGATGCGATAGCGTGATATGTCCCAAGCAAGTCGGGTTCAATAATATCCAAAGCTTCAACAAAACCACCCCCCTCCACTTGATGCGCAGCAATAAACCTAGCTAGAGCTTCACGCCTAGACAAATTATAGGCACTCAATCGAAAAGTAGAGTCCAAATAATAACCCTTACAATCACAAGAAATCCAGCTGTTTAAAAAAGTTTGATTGGGGATTAACGGAATGGATAGTAATAATATGTAAAAAAATGGTAATAAATGGATTTTTCTCATAATATCACCAATCATTACTTGACATAATTTGTAAATTGGATAGAAATGTATTAACTATTGCAATTGTTATTAGTGCTCCTATGGCGCCTGATAGGGCTGAAATAAGTATTTGAGCCCATATAGCTCCAATGCCTCCTGTCAAGAAACCCATTAATATGGAAACCGCAATGCTAACAATAAGCCCAAGGTCATTACCAATTTCACTTTTTGCATTCATGAATGCGTCAATAATTGTTTCTCCATTCTTTAAATGCAATTCGTAAAATTTTTCAGCAAAAACAGTAGCCAAAATGGTATTAACCTCCCCAGAGTAACCAATGATATAATTGACTCCAAGCCCATTATTTGGATTAGTGAGTACATATGCGAAACTCTTATATGGTGAGGACATTTGCTTGTTTACTAGTGAGTAGCAAGCTGATAGGTATATTAACTTTGTTATATCCTTTAGCCAATATTTATCCACGCTATCATAGATACTATAAGGATATAGTTTCCTATATTGGGTCGGATTAGAATCATCTCTTGTTAATAGGAATGGTGTTCCATCGCTTGTTTTTCCTCCGTGTCCTGCAAAGTGTAGGTATTTTACTCTTTTGTGGTTTATTATGATTCCAATGTATGATTCTGTTATTTCGTCATAGCCTCTTAGTTCGTTTATGAATTTGCTAAATGTTGCTTGTTCTCTGTCTATGAAGTGAACTGGGTAAGACAAGTAGTTGTCGAAGGCGTCTCTTGCTTTTTTTGATTCCATGTAAATCCAGTTGTCTCCATTATATGGATCGGGTATACTTACATCTGGAATAGGAATACCAAATACTGGTAAAGGTAAATACGTGAGTGTTAGTGGTGTGATAGCGGTAGTGTAGTATGTTGTTATTTCAGTTACTCTCGGTATTCCTGGTATGTATCTAGTTGGGTTTTTCATTTCTTGTAGTTTTTGGAATATGTTCTCTTGAATCATTTGGTTATTTAGTTTTATGCTGTATACGGGGATTAGGCTTGCCGAAAAAACAAGCATTAATGCTAGGAGGAGAGCTTTATTCATTACCCCCCCGAAAGATTTTTTAGATTTTTGTTATTATTTAATTAAAATAATATTTCATTTTTAAATGTTTAGTTTCAATTATATCTTATAGTCTTAATCCTTAAATCAATTAATATTGATTTTCGATATGCCTACATAGGTGATAACATATGGACTTTGAAGTCATTGATATAAAGCTTCCAGAGGGTGTTAGTATAATCCTAGGTACTAGTCACTTCATAAAAACAGTTGAAGATCTCTACGAGGCTCTGATAACAAGTGCAACCAATATAGAGTTTGGTATTGCTTTTTGCGAAGCTAGTGGGCCAACTTTAGTTAGGTTTGATGGTAATAATCAAGAGTTGGTTGATCTTGCTGTTGATATCGCTAAGAGGATCGCAGCGGGTCACACCTTTGTTGTATTAATTAAAAATGCCTGGCCGATAAACGTTTTGGATAAGATAAAGAAAGTGGATGAAATCGTGAATATATATGTGGCTACATCGAATCCTCTTCAGGTTGTAGTTGTTGAGACTGATCAGGGTAGAGGGATTGTTTCTGTAATTGATGGTTTTAAGACGAAGGGTGTTGAGACAGAGGAGGATAAGAAGAAGAGGCACGATTTCCTCAGACAGATTGGTTATAAGAGATAGGTTTTGGGCATTATGGTTCTAACATTTTGGATCCAAGTGTTGTTAGTTTATACTTTTTTCTCTTTCTTTTTCCCACGGTCTCTATGGAGTCCACAGTAATGTAGCCTTTTTCCTCCAGTTCTCTTAAGTGTTGGTAAAGTGTCGCCGTGGTTATTCTCAAGTTGAATTTATCTCTGAGTTTTTTTAGGATTCCGAAACCATGACAAGAGTTGCATTCTTTAATGATTCTAAGTATCAACTTTTTGGTTCTGCCGATTTCGCCCTTACCATAGTCTTGGAATGCTTCCTCCATAAACCTGATCAATATGTCTTTTTCCTTGCTTGGAATTGATCTAAGAAACGCAAAGTTCTTCAAGCCACCACCAGTTAGCACGGTAGCAACGTTATCTGTTGAATCGATAACCCCGTCGTTTATTAATTGTTTATATGCTAAGAAGACCGTGGCAGAAGCAGGTTCCAAAAGTAAACCGGTTGATCTAATTATCTCGTT
>JAGSHR010000044.1 GCA_029855985.1 Candidatus Njordarchaeota archaeon | reverse complement strand
ACTGCCTGAAGAATCCAGATATTGAGATAGAGGAGGGAGAGATAGTCGTAACGGATGTATCTTTTTTGACTCCTCAGAAGCTCCAGATATTGGAGGCCGTTAAGAGGTTCAAGCCCAAGTCTATAAGGGAGTTGGCGGAAAAGATTGGAAGAGATGTAAAAAATGTCTACTTAGACTTGAAAGAGCTTGAAAGAATCGGTTTAATCGAGCTAAAACCTCACGGAAAAGCAAAGAAAGTGGAATTAAAGTTTAATCAAATCGTAATCGCTATTTAACCTTAGAAGTTAATCACGTTTTCGACTATACCTCCACATACCTCCGGGTGGAGGAGGAGAATCCTTGTAAGATTCGATTCCCGGGCAATTGTGGTTAAAAGGCAATCTATGCTCGTCGCAGAAGTATTGACCACAATAGTTACACTTGTATGGTAGATAAACAACCCGACCACAGTAAGCACATTTAGCGTAAAGAGAGTCTTTCTCATTGGTTGTGCTGGGATTATTAGTGCTGGAGTTTAGTCCTATCGGGAACATATTCGTAGTATTAGATATTTTTCTATCGACAGCTACTTTATATTGTTTCTTCTTTCTAACTTTAGCAATTGCTAAGTAGCTGATGGTTATTACTGTTATAAGCGTAACCAGAGGATATAATAAGCTCAAATCTAGATTAAAGTTAATGTTCAGATGTGCTATTAGAAAGGTCTTTACTTCATTAGCAAAACTAATGGTTGTCTCGGAAATGTCTTTAGCAAAGTTTGAGATCGTATCGGACTGCACTTGAGTTTTTACGATACTAACTGTGAATGTCAGTAGGATCAACGCATAAACTGCATCGAACCAGAAGAAACTTAGAGCGTTTGCTATGTATATTAGAACTACGATAGGTATTCCAAGGAGGACATAGGGCTTTTTTCTCCAAACCGCCCATGTAAAATCCCATAGGTTTTTGGCATCTCCACTACTTGGAAAAGCATGCATTCCGATCGAGATTCCAAGCCAGTAGAGAATGTATCTCAACTTGATTCCATAGATTTCTGTAGTTAAAGGTGTTTTCAAGGCTAAAGTAAAAATTAAGATTGCAACGATTGAGTTCACCAGAAAAGGTGCTGTAGCTATTATAAACGCTTGACTATATTTTCTGGGAGGTGCATGTTCTACATATCCTGCTGGATTTCCAATTCTGAAGTAGCAAACTCTGTAGACACTCACGCCAGTTATATCGCAAGCTATTTTATGTGCAAGTTCATGCAGTATTACACCCGGAAAAGTCAAAACAGCTATGACCCAACCTGGAATAAACATAGTTTTCAAGATGTTAACTTACTTTTTAATTTTAACTGAATTAATTTTAACTCATAAATTTTATAAATAAATGATGAAACAACTTAAAGCAAACCCAATCTTTTGAACCACTCTTTAGCATCTATGCCCATCTTCTGGAAAACAGTTTCAGCATCGCTCTCCATAATCTCCTGGTAATTATCCACTATTCTCGCCTGACCGGTCAACACATCAATTTCGATGAACATCTTCCTACTCGGTCTCGGTTTCCCCATACAATCACCTCCTTCCGAAAATAATCCAGAGCGTTCCAGCGATTGTGAATATGGCTATTATATACGCAATTTTTGCCCCGAGGGAGGGAACGAACGTTAGCACCAGCCCGCACAACAGCAAGGTGACGAAAGCCATAGCGGGCAAGCTGTTCGTTCTTATGTAAACTATCCCTAATGTAAATGCAATCAAAAGTAGCCATGCTATGTCTTGAATCGGAGAATACAAAGCGTAAACGGGATAGAACCATCCCGCTTGTTGAATATTGCTCAGATTGGTTGGTACTTTTGTGAAATTGTTTAAAGCTTCCAGCTGTTTGGTAAGGTTCGGTAAAACAATATCAATACCCGACATTGATCGTCCTCCCCCTTATTATATCCACAATCCACATTATGAAGCTGAAATACGTTATAATCGTGAATACGTAGCCTATCGGTGCTGGTATGCCCAAACTGGCGAAGAAGTTGTTTATAGTTATGCCTACGTATACAGGTGCTAAAACGGTAATCTGTATTGCCATTTTGAGTCCGAGCAGTAAAATAAATCCCATTGCACCAGCTTGAGCGAGTATGTCTTGCTCGCTAATGCCTTGAACTTCTTGTACTTCTTGATTTATTTGATTATAGGTGTCTTCAATTCCTTTGAGGTAAGGACTCCACTGTTCTGGGAAAATACCGGTGAAATTAACGAGTAGTATTGCAAGGTTGATCAGGACCATTGCAGTCCATATCTTTCCGAAATCGATTATCATATTATCACCTCTCCCTTTCTCTCCACCACACGAAGAAGCTTAAACCTACCAACACCGCAAGCACCCACAGTAAACCTTGTCCGAGCGGTAGGATACCCATCGATGTAAATACTGCTGCAAGGCTGAAGCTGAGCATCAACCCTACTGGAACGTGGGAACGTTTGAATAGCAATGCAACGAATAAGCAAAGTCCGCCAAAGAAGATTATTCTGAACCATTCTGGTAGTTCCTTGATATTTTGGACATTTACTTGAATACTTAAGAAGTTACCAGATGAAGTCGTTACTTTGAACTCCAGAGGTTCGAAATCGTTGTAAACTTTGAAATGAACTGTGTATGTTTCGTTTGGATTGCCTACGAATGTGAACTTACCGTTTGGAGTATCTGAAGTAGCGTAGTAAACTATCGCTCCAGTCGAGTTGTATATTGTTATTTCCGCTTTGCTTGTTGTCCCCTCTATTGTTTTATACTGCACGGTTATGACACCGTTATCATTAGTCATATTGTATATTACAGCGTTATAATTTACTGGTGTAAAGTTAAGAGGGGATTTCACGATAAGAGTTATTACATCGCTTGTAGGTAAGCTTAGGTAACCTAAACTTCTCGTTTCTTCTCCGTTTGTAATGTACACCTCGTAAGGCTCGTTTGCGATTAAGTAGTGGGAAGTTTTCTGCTCTGCGGTCAGTTTCTGCCTGTCGATTTCCACTAACTTATCTCTATCGATGAACTTCTTGATGATCACGTCTCCCTGCTTGAAGCTGTTTGTGTAATCGACTATGTTAAAAGTAACGAGTATTATGTTTGAAGTCGGGAAGTAAACGTAAGCTGTTGTGTCGTTTGTCAAGGGAATGTATATCAAGATTTGCCTTGTTATTCCATTTACATCTTTAACCCTTAGATAAGCATAACCGGTGTAAACTACATGCAATGTTAGATTTCCGCTTACGGAAGTGTTAAGCTGTGCAGTCTTGAGAACATTGAAGTTCGGATCGAGCAGGGTTATATCCAAGGTTCCGATCCCGCTTACCTCTGTTTTGGTAAGCTCATCGTAAACGTATACTGTTATGTTTGTTTGTTTGAAGACCGTATGAATGGCGATCGAAACGTTACCTGCTGGAACATCGAGTACATGCACAGTAATATACTTAACACCGTTGACTTCGTAGTCTGAGACTTTGTAATTGCTGTATTGCTGACCGTTGACGTAAACTATCAAGTTATAGCTGTAAACGGGAGTTCCTAAATAGCTTGTGTTAAATTCAAAGGTTGTATTTGATGTTATTGTTCCATCTGGTAGGTAGAAGCTTGCATTAACCCACATATCTTCAAATGTTTTAGTTGTCGATTCTGGGATATCTAATGCATAATCAAAGCTTAAGATTGCATTAAAGTTTCCAGAATCGGATGTGAAATTAGCATAGTTTATTCCGTTCACGAAGTAGCTTGGATCAATAGATAATGTAACGCATGGGTTAGTTTTGTTTAATTCTCCAGCATACTGGACTAAGTTGCCGTTGAGGTTTAGGGTTGGATTTACGCATTTGAACGATTTAACGCTTGGAGTTCCGAAGCTGGCAGGGTCAGCGAGTTTATAAATTCTCAGATTATCAAACTTAAATTCGAATCCAGCATCCCAACCTACATACAAACCAACATAACCACTTGTTATTGTTGAATCTGTCACACTTAACGATGTTCCTGCTATATTTGCGTTAAAGGTGCTTCCTGAAACTTGAACTTTAAAGTGATACCAAACTCCTGATGAAGCATCAACACCACTATCTGCTGTGACTAAGTCAGTGTAAGTTCCTGCACTTCTCAATAATATACTTTTATAGCGAGTAGGGGGTGCATCGTCATCTACCCATCTGACAATATAAAAGTTGTTTACATCAACATATCTGACGTATACTCCAAATTGTTTGTTTGCTGTTGATGTTGACACTTCAAGCACATCGACTTCTACAACAATATCATTTGGGAATTGTTTATTTATATAAACTCCTTGTGGTGCAGTATTTGAACCTGTGACGATGTCAAGAACTCCATTAGTCTCGCTTACTGTTTCAGTCCCCTGAACTGGAACATACACAGAGTCAACAACACCATCATCAAAATCATCATAGAACTCCAATGTTAATGTAGCATTATTGTAACTACTAATTGTTGCGTATTGATTTCCATATGCTATGTTAAGTTCTGTTGACCCTGCTGATAAATTAACCCATATTACTGCGGTCTGATTTGCATAATCCCAGCTTTCAATCCAGAAATACAATTGAGAACTTTGATTAAAAACTCTAATATCCGAACCATCGCTCTTGACAAGCGACCAGAAATTATCGTTTGTTCCAGTAGCTTTAAGACTTCCAGATGCATTGTATATACTCCATGTATTTCCGTTGATTACGATTTTATACTGTGCATATTCGCTTGGAACGGTTGTAATCGGAAAACTCATGTATTCTTGCCATGTTCCTCCATTCGCATTGTCAAAAATCCCTCCTCCGCTAACGGTAAATGTTACACTCGCATCGCTGACATTAATTAAATTATTCAGCTGTATTTCGGTAGTTGTGCCATTTGCATTCACATAAGTTTTGTTAAAATGAGCTTGAACTGTTGCTCCATGTACAGGTATGCTCAGCAAGAGAAAGAATGCAATTAAAAAGCCAACCCACAAAATGAACTCTAAGAGAACACATTTTTTCATTCTCATGCCGATCACCTCAACCACTCGAACTCCTCTTTTTTCGTAAGCCTTCCTAAGAACCAAATAAACATACCAACACTCATCACTATCCCCACCACTCCCAAAGCCATAACAGAATTCTTGAATATAGCTCTGCTTTCATCAGTCCAAAGATTTGTGTTTGTTATAGTATTATCGAATATTGTGATAAAAGGATAAGCCACATAGGTGTAAGCGATGAAAATAAGGAGTAAGCTAACCAAGAGCAATGCCAACGCACCTGCAATACCTTTATTATCCATCATTCCTCCCACCTCCACTTAGTTGAAGAGGCATACTTCAGAAATCCTATTACAGCGAAGAATAACATGAGGAATGGTAAGATAGGATACAATGCCTCAAAGAATCCGTAAAATGCATCTGCACCCGGTAGGCTCGTAAATCCACTATTCTTTGCGGTTTCCATCCCTGCTGTGAAAAGAGGATCGATAAAATAGAACCAGACAATGCAAAATACCCACATGAACACGAAGAACGTCAGCCATGCGTATGCGGATCCTTTCTTATCATTTAATAGTGTCTGTAAAAAGATTACCACCCTCATATTTTCTTAAACATGTTATTAAACACTTTAGCGATGTTAACTCTGAATGGATCCTCCGCAACTGGATTGGTTTTTACGCCTTTTTGAACATCTACTGTTCCAAATACAAGTACATCATAGATGTTATTGGGATTAGGGGGTTGTGGTGGTTTCAGTTTTGGTTTAGCAACGATTGTTTTTATATGCGGAGTGTAATTAAAATCTGATAGTGTATCTTCTTTTACAGAGGTTATTATTGCGTTGTAGATGTCTTCAATCGTGCCAATAAGCTCCTCATCACCTACAATCGGTGTGGATTTATAGTGTATGTCTTCCGTTCCACCACCTTTTGGTTTTATATCCACTTTTGGTTTTTCCCTTGGTTTTTCTCTCGGTATAATAAAATCTTTAGGAGATATCCATGGTATGTCTCCATGAGGTGTCTTTGGTTTTTCTCTCGGTAATATGTTATCTCCTTTTTGTCTATCTTTATCCCTTGGTTTCTCCTTCGGATAGACTGTAGTTGTATGGGTAAATGGTATCTCGGTGAAGGGTATTTCAATAGTTGTGTGTATATAATTTAATATTTTGTTAATTTCTTCAATACCTTTGTTGATTTCATTGTTCACATCGCCCACATTGTTAATATTGTTAAACATATTTGGTGCGTTTTCTACAAACTCATTTATTTTTGCTTTTTGCTCTGGTTTATTATTCACAATTGTAAATGTAATAGTGTCTGGATAGTCTGTTAATCCACCAGTTGATTTGTTGCCTTTAACTTTATATCCTACTCCAGCGATACCTGTCCCTACAAGTAACTTGCTTCCAGACTTTAGAATGTCAAACAATTCTCCGAACTTTTCTACTTTTCCTTTAACAATGTCGAATATATTTTCTTCATCGAGAACCGGATAATCGGTTATAGCTTTTTCTTCAGCTTTATTTACCCTTTCTGGAACTTCATCTAAAACTTCAATGGCTTTTGCACCCGTTTTAGCTTCTTTACTACCATAAATATCCCTTAAAGTCTTTGCAAGCTCTCTGCGATACTCTTTGCTCTTCATCTTCTCGATAGCTAAATCTTTCTCGGACGGCTCGACAACCTCTTTAATTTCATCCCTTCCGAGTATTTTATCAACCAAACGCTTTTCAATTACTTTTTCTTGCTCAATGAGTTCTTCTGGTTTAACAACCTTACCTTTAAATTTTTCAATTTTCATACTCTCTCCTAAAATTTCTCTTGTGAGTTCTGGCAGAAATCTGACTTCAGTTACTCTCATTCTCCTCGTTGGCTCAACAACGCTTACAATGTCTCCATTTCTCACTTTGAAATACCTTACATTGTTCTCTTTTAAAACAGATTTCTCTTCACCTTTCTTTGCAACTTCTTTAACTTTGTTTAGTGTTTTTTGAGTAATTGACTTCACTCCTTCATTCTTAAACTCAGATAAGAGCGTATCATACAATACACTGTCAAATAAGCCTTCATCATTGAGTTCTCTAAAAGCTTTTAATTTGACATTTTTGGTACTCGTACCCTTATAAATATCCCTTAAAGTCTTTGCAAGTTCTCTACGATATTCCTTACTCATCAACCTCTGAATTGCTAAATCTTTCTCTGATGGCCCAACAACTTCTTTTATTATATCTTTCCCAACAATTTTCTCTATTGGGTTTAGATCAATCACTTTCTCTTGCTTGATAAGTTTCTTTGGAAAATTTCTAAAGAATTCAGAGGGAGTTACAAGCAACTCTGCTTCCACATTAGGAACTTTACCAACCTCAGATATTCTCTGCAATACAGAACTGAATTCGTTCAAAGATGTTGGTAGTTTTTCAAAAGTGTGCACATCTATGGCACCCCTCTCTGAAATCTCCCTTATTACTGTACTTTCAGCACCTTCATAATCCAAAATGGCTTTACCTAATCCTTTACGCTTGATAATTTTTATTCCTTCGGGGCTTTTCTCCTTAATATATTCTGTGACCTCCGCAAGAGTTTTTGCCTTTCCAGCGGTTTCCGTAGGCGTTTCTGACTTTCCTATCTTCCATCTTTTACCTGTTATTAATTCTACTTGCCTCAATCCACTGACAGCTTCGGTATTTGCAATATCTAACTGTTTTGTAGCTCCTCTATCTATTCTTGCAAGAATATCTGTGTGCAGTGGAGTTTTAGTTTCGTATTCGTAGATTCTTGCACCTTTAACAATTGTTTGTCTCTTTGGAGCTACCTCTATTATTTTTGATTTTAATGCGTTGACTACATTGTTTACTTTGACTGTCACAGCTTCTGGAATGGTCTTATCAAGCACTTTTAGTGCTTTGCTACCGACTTTTCCAGCTACCCTTCCCATTCCTTCTCCTACAACCTCTCCCGTGAGGATTTCTCCTGCAACCTCTCCTGTATAAAACGGGTTGTCTGTGAAACCATAGTAAATTCTTTCGGGGACAGATTTAACCCAATCGACAAAACCTGTAACCGCCATTACTCCTCCTTCAACAGGATTTTTAGTGATTTCTTTACCAAGATTGTATAGCCCCTTGACAGTATTTACTATACCGCTCGCAAAACCGAGTCCAGATAGTTCGAGCCCGTATATGAATCTATTTAGTTTATTGCTTTCGCTATCTACTTTTTGCATTAGATCAACAGCTTTTTCTTTGATAGTTGCGTGTATATCTTCAAGCTGTTTTGTAACTTGATCTGTTTCGTTTTTATTTTCTTCTACTTTTAGATTAGTAGCTAAATCAGTTAATTCTACGTTTTTTGCACTTATTTTAACACCATACTCCTTTTCAAGTATTTGTAAAGCTTCTTGATCAGAATAGCCTTGTTCTAACAGTCTTTGATATTCTTTTGCTATCTGTTTTCGAAGTTGATCTGTATTCTTATACTCGCGTACTTCATGCAATTGACCATGAGCTATTGCAGTAACCCTATCTAAAATCTCATTTGCTTGTTTATTATTTCCAGAACCAGTCTTTGATTTATTATTCTCTATTTTGCTTTGATTTGTGTTTTGTTTTGTTTGCTTTTTAGCAGTTTTTTTCAGCATATCCTTCACGAACGCATCTACAGTTTCCATGTGATGCTCTCCTATTTTAATAGTAGCAGGGGTATATCCAAGAATGTCTGTTTGTTTCAAGTGTCCTTTATTTAATGCATATTCAACTATGTCTGGCTTCCAGAATTCAATATGTCCATTACGTTTTACAGCAACCCTTATATTGTCATATCTATGATCTTTAATGTATTTATTTACTTTTTCTTTATCGATTACACTTGATTGTTTTAAAGAACCATTTTGAAGAGCTTCTACCACAGCATCTGGACGCCAGTATTCTACCTTACCGTTTTCTATTACTTTTATATCATTTTTGTGGACTTCGTTTAGAACATCTACCCAATCCTTCACGAGCCCCAAGTCTAATATGTCTTGTTTTTTGATTTGTCCTGATTCGAGCTTCTGTGCAACCTTTGAAGGAATTTCATATTTTATTTGTCCATTTTCTCTTACTCTCGCAAGGAAATGCACCCGTCTTTCAGTTCCACTATATACTAAATCCCACGCAAGTGATTCTGGATTTTCGTATTCAATATTTACAAAATCTTTTGTTACTGGGACGGGCTCATAATTCATTAGCTTTTCTGCAACATACGTTGGCACGTTGATCCTCTTTGCTACCTCTTCAGGGGACAACTCAGTTGCAATACTGCTTTTACTGATCTGTCCTTTCTTGAGCTCTTGAAGAACGTAGTCCGCATCCTGATACTGTGGCCCTAAGCCAGTCAATACAAGGACTTTGTGATGCTTAACTATCATTTCAGCAGTCTTCTTTGAGATACCATACTGATGCATTAGCTCATTTATTTTGTTGTTTACGTTATTCTGTGCTTTATTTTGTTGTACCTTCCTGTTATTGATGATTGGCGATAGTTTTTCCTTCAATTCTTCAGTAGTAATTTTACCTTCCATCCATTTATCGAAAGCATCTGCTGATAGCTTCTTTTTGAACTCCTCTGTGCTGATTTTGCCAGCCATCCATTCATCAAATGCTTTTACAGCACTTTCTTGCTTTGTGTTGCTGTTTCCTTTAGGCTTTGGATGAGATTCGTGTTTTGGTTCGTGTTTTTGTGGAGGAGGATGATTCAACGCTATCTGTGGAGGATGAGGGGGATGAGGGATTATGGGGAGAATTGAAGGATGAACTATAGGGGGATGAGGTGCTGGATGAGGATGAGGCGTTTCTTTAGGCTTTGGATGAGATTCGTGTTTTGTGCTCGCATTCTTATGCATTTCGTTAACAATTCTTCTAAACTCTTCAGTGCTGATCTTACCAGCCATCCACAAGTCAAAAGCTTCTGTAATATTCATTAGCTACACCTCCTCAGAGCTTCTGAATTCTGACGGTCTATCTAAGCCCGGTTTACCAACATCGGGAACTCTCTTACCCAAGTAAACATATCTGCTATTAGACTTCTTTCTTTTTCTCTTTCTCCCTCCTTTTCTACCCATAAATATCACCTTCAAAACAAAAAATCAGATATTAACATGCTTAACTGGAGTTGGTGCTGGTGCTGGATGAGGTGGAGCAACATTCGGAATCGGAGTACTACCGTTGTGTATTGCCATAACGATTATATAGAATGCCATCGCCAACACGAAAAACAGTATTCCAATCGGAACGAAGATTTTTAAGTAATCTAATAGCTCCTTATCTCTTTCAGCCCTTATAGCCTCTTCGTATTTCTTTAATGCGGTTGCGACCAAGTATGCGTTGTTGTTTATAGACCATCTGTAAGCGTAAGAAGGATTAATAGCAAATAAGAACTCCACTCCCCTATCTAATATAGGTTTAACCCTCTCAAATGCCTCGCTTGGAGAAATAGATTTGACCTTATTCTTCCCCAACATTTGCGGTCACCCCCTTCTCAACGATATATCCTTCATCATCCACATCGAATTCCGGAATTCTACCCGTCTCAGAGATTCTCCTCTGTAAATAATCGAAGTCGATACCGTATTTTTCGAGAAGAGTTACATCCGCGAAGACTTTCGGATTCAATGTCTTACCGACTCCTCTGTAAGCTAAAAAGACAGGAACACCATCGATGAAACCTTTGTCCTCTGGAGAACTGACGAGATATCCCAATCTTTTCCTTAACCATATCCAACCAGATTCGAAGTTCCCTGTTAGAGCTTTCACAATTCCGTTTTCGAACCAAACTAAGAGTAATGTTCTCTTCCTCAGTTTTGCTTCAAAGATTTTCACTGCCGATGGTGTTAAAAATTTGATAAGCCCAGCTTGAAAACTCCCAACGAGTCCTCCAGCAAACATTATAAATAGTCCTACAAGTTGTAGCATTCCCTTTGTGTAAACCGTTAATCCCAATCCAATCATGCTTAGTATAGCAGGAACGAGCACCCCAAAAGTTATCAGCATCACAACCACCTCCTCCAACCAGATTTACCGTTCTCGTTATTGTTTGAAGAAATGTGCTTGTACTCTTGAATGGTCTTAACAGTCACGTTGAGAAGCTGTCCGTCTCTCGATTTGTTCAATCTGACTTTCGCATAAAGAGATTTCTGCATCTGTGTCTTTATAATGTTCAAACCGAATTGATCAACTTCACAAGGTCTGTATGCCAATGCCAATTCCAAATCTTCAAGCATACTGGCGTAAAGTTCCAAAATCTTGATTTCCTTCTCCGTTAAATATGTAGAAGCCGCATCGAATCCCGTGAGAGCATCTCTTAGCTGTTGAGGAACGTCATGCGGTAATGCGAAGAATAAAGCTACGCTACCATCTATGTTGCGTTTAAGAGGTACAATTGGAACGCTCTGCGGTTGCTGTGGAGGTTCTTGCTGTGGGGCAACTTTATTCTCCTCTCCATTCCTCCTCTTAGGTCTCAAAAAATTCGAAATCATACTCTCTCAACCTCCCTTCCCTCCTCAATTCCTCTCCTAACCTCATACGATATCACATTCCAGAATTGGAGGATCGTGATAATCAGTAAAGCTAAGAAGAGCATGCTCAAAACGACTTTAGTCGTGTAATCAAAGTAATCAAAAGTATAGTACACATAAGTCGTATTGGTCGTAGAATTGACAGTCTTGACATATCCTACCTGATATACTGTAACCCAAGGAGCTAAGAAATTTGCCAAGTTGAAAACGAGACTTGCAGAGAGTAAACTAATTCTTCTCGAGTAACAGGCAGTTATGAACAATACTACTGCAACTCCAGCTAAAAAAATGTAAATTGGGAAAATCATCTACCGTCTCCTCCTTCTTCTCCTACCACCTCTCCTATGCCTTCTTCCCCTTCTTCTCGCCAATTTCAACACCCCTTACAAAAGAGATTCAAAGTATTAAACACCCCCTCCTCCACCAGTACTGTATCTTCCCCATGCAACCAACAGTGCCAAGATAAATCCTGCAGCCATGACTATTGCAGCGATTATGAACATATTGAGTGCAGACCACCCTGTCGTCATTGCAGTATTTATAAAGTTGACAGCAGAAGTGTCATTATTCGTCGATGCTATGTTCTTTGCCTGATAGCCAAGCTGTGAGAACACTATTGCTCCGATCATCAACGATGCCAAGAGAATTATTACACCTATAACAGCCGAGATTCCTCTCTTACACTTTGCAAATCCATGTTTTATTGCTCTAAACTTTATAATACCTCTAATCCTTGAAGCCAACCTCACCCATGTCTCACCTCCTAACAGAAAAGGATATAAAATATATAAAAAAGTATGTTTCGTTTCCATAAATTTCCATATGGAAACGTAAGGCTTTTTATAGAATGGCATAGAAGAAACCATGCAAATAGTAGAGTTTATAGACAGGGTGAAATACGTCAATGTTCAGAAAAACAGGAAAGGTAATAATTGCAGTTTCTTCGTGTATATTCCTCAACCTTTTGTGTATCGCTTGAATTTGACAAAAATAGCGATTTTCGTTGATTGCGGAGACCATTTGAGAATTTATCCACCTGATACAGATTTGGAGCGATTGAGGGAGGTGTTGATGAATGCAGAGAAAGTTCCCGAGTGCAGATCAACCGCTTAACTATGAGCACGTTCTTTTTAATCATCTCGAATGCACTTCGTTTTTCGTAGCTCAAGGAACTGCAGATTTGAAACAGATGATTGAAATCTACGAGCAATATGTAATACCGAGAACAAACAGATTTGAAAGGTCTTTGCTGAGGAGATTTAAACTCGCAATGAAAGAGCTAAAAGAGCTTGTGAATGAATACTATGATAAAATGATTGAAAAAGCGAAAAACAGCGATAGACCAGAGGTTAATATACAAGAAATCGAAGAGGATAAAGATTCCGTTCTTGAAGATTTGGAGAGTGTATATTACAAGCTATTACTTAGGTTACTGGTAGTATTGACAAAGAGGAGAGTAGAAGGTAAGGAGGAGAGCTATATAGAGAAAGAGTTTTGGGATGACTTGTTTGTTGAATTAATAGGTGTTGTGCCATTCTCTTCTGATGTTGTTAAGGAGGTGATTAATTATTACTCAGAAAGTGAAAATGAACTGGTCGGCGAAGATTCCCTTAGAGATACAGGAGAGGCAGCCATGGAAGCTGAGCGATAGGTGGGCAAGAATATTCGCTGGAATACTTCACGATACTTTGTGGGAAGAAAACAAGGGATTTTTGGTTGTATTCGTTGGTGATTTGGGTAGTGGTAAGAGCTATAGTGCATTAGCGTTGGCAGAGATGATAGACCTCGAATTTGATGTTAGCAAGGTTGTTTATAAACCACGTGAGTTTTTACATGCGCTCGATCGATGTGAGAAAGGAGAGGTTATAATTTGGGATGAAGCAGGAGTAGGCATTCCAGCAAGAGAATGGCAGACAATTCAAAACAAAATAATTAGCTATATTTTGCAAACTTTCAGATACAAGAATGTAGGTATTATTTTTACAACTCCAAGCATGAACCTACTCGATGCGCATGTGAGAGGGTTAATGCACTATGTCTTACAGGTTTGGGGGCACAACGAGAATAATCAAAACGTCTGTTCCCTCTTAAAGATTGTCCATGACAGAATAAGAGGTATAGTGGACTATGAGAAATTCATTTTCTGGGACACCAATCGAGGTAAAGAATATGATCCAAACTACATAAAAATTGGCAAACCCTCGGATGACCTTGCGGAAGAGTACGAAAGATTAGCTTACCAAAGAAAGGAAGAGTTAAGACAAGAAGCTATTGAACAGTTAAAAGCTTTCGAAGAGGGTGTAAAGAAAGGAGGAATAGATGGAAGAACGCTCAGAAAAATGGTGAATATTGTGTCCGCATTTTACAAAGCTTACGAAGTTCTCAAAGAGCAATATGGGAGTGTCAGGCAGGTTGCGTTGAGGTTAGGGATTGACCCGCAGACTTTACATAACTGGATTGGATGGATTGAATCGAACAAAGATTTATTTATAAAGCAGAATTCTATAAGTATCGATGAATAGTTTCTTTGTTCTATATTACTATTATTAATATTAGCTTTTTAAGAGCATTGCGAATTTATCCTACTTTTTTATATCTTTGCTGTTAAGGAATTCTTTAAAGAAGTGGAAGACAGTTCTAAGAGGAGATTTCATCTAAATAAGGCTATAGAGAAGAGATTTGTTAGGGGGTGGCGGATAAGGCATCCGTCGTGTTCGGTGTAAAAATTTTCCACGCGGGCGGGCTTTTAAAATAAAATAATAAAAACAATTTAACCCTTTATTGAACGATATATTCTGTCAACCTCCTCCCAGCAACTGTCAAACCATGTTATTATACACCTGCGTTTCTCATGAAGCACCATGTATTTCCTATTTCCGTCATAATACTTTGCTTTCACAACCAATCTGCCTACTTCTCCACATTTCGGACACTTTATAATTATACTTAGTTTTTTAGAGCAAGGATTAAGATTCTTCACGGCGATTAGCATTTTAACCACCTCACAAAAACCGAACCTCCCCCCAATACTCCAAATAAACCTCAACGATCTTGCAAGGAGTAAATTTACGGTAGAACTCCTCCGTAACTCTCAACTTTAGCAAATCCCTTTCATCATGCCCAGCAATAGCAATCCTGTACTGCTCTGGAAAACCTATCTCAGCACTGTGAATCACGAAGAACTTCCTCAACCGGGAAAGTTGTTTAACAGGTGTTTTCTTGATCACCTTCTGAACGGAATTGTAGTTCCAGAGGTCTTCTTTATCCCATTTTTCAACGAATTTAACATACACTTCATCGAAATCTGGATGAAACGGTATAACTCTTTCAACTCTTGTCTTGCTCATTTCGGCTGGGAGAATAAAGCCATCCTTGTTTAGGTTAATCATACTTT
>JAGSHR010000183.1 GCA_029855985.1 Candidatus Njordarchaeota archaeon | reverse complement strand
GTTTTTGAATACTTTTTGTCTGGTCGCATTCCGGGGTTCTATGTTATTGTTTTGGAGAGTTGTAGGTTTCCTCGTTTGAAGAGGTTTTTTATTGAGAGGGCTTATCGTAGTTATTTAAAGAGTGTAAACCAGCCGGAAGGGAGCGGGGAGGGGAGGGTTCTTTCTTACGGTGATGAGCTCCGTTTGGAGTATTTTAAGATTCTTCTTAATAGGGCGTATAAGCGTGATGTTTTCAAAACTGCGTTCTATTTTCTGGTTCCCCTTGATTTCGCTGGGCATCTTGATAATATCTCTTCTCTTTTTAGGGGTTCGCTTTCAAGCGATCATCCGAGGGGGAGAATCAGGTTTAAGAGGGTTAAGTTGGGGAAGGCTTTGATGGAGATTTTGTCGTTTAAGGTTAGGGGTAAGTTCGCTTATTTGTTGCCTTCTGAGGTTGTGCCTTTTGTGAATTTCCCCAAAAATATACCTGGTATCGTTCTTAGGGATGTTCCTGATTTATCTGTTCCCAAGTTCGATGATTCGGACGGTATTTTTATCGGTAATATTGTTAGGAGGGGCGCGGAGACGGATTTGAAATTTTATCTTCCCTTGGATTCTTTGAGGAAGCATATTGGTATCTTCGGCTTGACGGGTTTTGGGAAAACTAACACATGTATGAATATTCTGGTTCAGCTTTACGAGAAATTTAAGGTGCCGTTTATAATTATTTCTCCCGTGAAAAAGGAGTATCGCGCCCTCTCAAGGGTCGTTCCGGATTTGAAAATTTTCACCGTTGGCAATGAGAACATTTCACCTCTGAGGTTAAACATTTTCTCCGTTCCAGACGGTGTTAACGTTTTAACGCATATAGATGGTTTGAAAGCGAGTTTTAACGCATCTTTCATCCTGTACGCTCCAATGCCCTATGTTCTGGAACAATGTCTAATCAATGTTTACGAGAAGAATGGATGGGATTTTAAAACAAACAAGAGGGGGCGCACACCGTCTTTAATGGATCTCTATAATGAAGTTGAGAGTTATACCCCCAAACTTGGGTACGATAAGGAGTTAACCGCGAACGTTAAAGCTGCTTTGAAAACGAGGTTAAAAAGTTTGATGATAGGGGCAAAAGGAGCAATGTTCCTAACAGATGACGATTCGGTTATCGATGAGCTTCTCAAAACACCGATGTATTTTGAACTCGATCACATTGAGGATGAAAACGAGAAAACATTCATCATGGGGGTCCTCCTATCCCTTATCTACGAGAAATTAAAAGCTCTTGGGGAAACCGATAAAATCAGAGTGGTTATCGTCATAGAAGAGGCCCACAGAGTGCTCCAAGATACCAGCAACATCTCCCCGTCAATCGAATCCGCGGACACGATAAAGTGGTCGGTGAGGTACTTCGCGAACATGCTATCAGAGATAAGAGCATTCGGAGGAGGCATAATTGTGATCGAGCAGATACCAAGTAAACTCATACCCGATGTTGTAAAGGGAACAGGAACAAAAATCATACACAGGATACTAGCAAAGGACGACAAAGAAATTCTGGGTTCAACTACCAGGCTTGATGAAGAGAACCAGGAAAAATTAACGAGCTTGGATGTCGGTAAAGCATTCATCTTCACCGAGAAATTCCCCTACCCAGTCGCTTTAAAAATACCCAAAGTTAACAAATTATATGGCTTCGATACAAACCCGATCAGTGACGAAGAGGTCAGAAAATTCATGAAAATCACAAACGGAGACAACGTTTCCAGTGATATAGAGGTTATAGATAAAATCCTAGAGGAAACCCTCGGCCCGATGTGCCCAAAAATGACCCCAAACGAAAGATTAAAAATCTTCATCAGAGAAGTTAACAAAATTTTCTCCGACAAGGAATTCATTAAAGACCTAATAATGCTATACAACGAAACCTACAGAGCAAATAAAACGGATAAATTCGCGGACAATTTTTATTTTCCAGCGTTAAAGGCCGTGGGACCCGTCCACGCTGGTAAGTTCGCATACATGGTGTTGAAAAGATCAATCAACTTTATTGATTTAAGCAATGAATTCTTTATCAAGGTTAAGAAGCGGTTAGAGCTTCTATCTAAGGCAACCAAAACCGATTATTATAAAAGAACCGCCGTTAAACTGGTCGAAAATGTTAAATTCAGAGAAACTCTCAAACACTTGCTTAAAGTTAAAGGCTTTGAGAAAACACGAAAATTACTAACAAACAGACTGTCAATGTTCATGTTTCAAGATGACGCAAAAGTTTACGCTCAGCTAATTCTAAAAATGCTCCGCCAAGAGGCACAATGAGAATCCAACTCCACGTTTTAGTCGTTTAATAAATCAATTGAAAATGTTCACTTTGGGGGTAAAATGCATGAATTTGCAGAGACCACGGTCGGAAAAGAAGCGGAGGAACCCGATGATAACGATGAAGAAGAATCAGATTCAAAGGGCATATCAGCGAGAAACGGTGTGGTAGAAGTTAGATACTTTAAAACACCGCGTTTCGAAGCGGAATTTAAGGTATCATACGATGACTCATCTAAAACATTCACAGTAGAGTTCCGCTTAGATATAAAAGAATCTCAAAAAGAAGCCACCGATGATACCCATCCCGCGGAAGGCGGAGAATCAAATAACACATTGTCTACAATATCAGATCACATAGCGAAAAGTGCCCCTATAGAAAATGTAAAACTTAGTGAGCATGGTACATTGAACGATGCGCCTCTTAATCAGCACAGCGAACCCCTTTATTTAGATTTTAAAAACCTAAATTTCCTTCGAGACGATGAACCGCTTCAAAAGACCGACCTCCCTGAAACGCCTAAGGGATTCGATACGGATCAATTGGATCAATTCCACAAGCATGTTTTGGATCTAGACGATGCCCCAAAACTAATTGACTTAGAGGATTTAAAACAAAAAGAAAACATAGATGACTTGATAGGTTTCAGTAAGTTTAAAGCGTCAATAAGCGACCTAGATGAAATAAGTGAATTTGAAGATTTCAACGACGCTGTCGACCCATGTGATATAGATTCATTTAGTTTAGGTACATTGAGTGAAACCCCATTAAACATCCCCTCTAAGCCAATAGAGGGCCCCAATGAACAGGATTTAAAGGAAGAGCCAGAGAAAAAAGCAGTTAAATTTCAAATGGAGAAAACCACCCTAAGCGTAGAAAACAGGGAGAATACTGATCTTGAAACTCCGCCTAAAATCATTGAAAGAAAGCCTCAGATCCAAGAAGCCAAAAAAGAGGTGGGGCAATCTAACACAGCTGAGGGCATAACATGGGATCAATCGGACAAATACGATATACAAAAGAGAGAACCAAACGAACCATGCGAAGTCCCTCAACCTACAAGTGTTATAGAGGAGAACGCTGTTATCTCCGAGTTAGTTAAAGATGTACTAGAAGTTGATGATGAGTTATCAAAAATCGATGTAGAGAGAATCTTAGACGAAACACATCAAAAAATAAGGCCGCTAGAATTAAAAAATGAACGCATTCAGCGTACTCTCGACGAATATTTTAACGAAACATACGAAGATAAAGGGGGAGAAAGCGAAAACGAAGAAACCAAGCATGTTCAAGAGGAGCAAACGGAGGAAGACTCAGAAACAAGCGAGGAAAGTATAGAAAAAGGTGAAGCGGAAAAAGAGGAGAAAAAGGAACAAGCAGAAGAGGAGGAAAGTGAAGAAACGAAACCTGAAAACGAGGAGAAAGAAGATGTAGAGGAAAAGCTTGATAAAATATTGGAATTAATTAAGACAAGAGATGGGATAAAAGAATTGATAGAAAGCTCTGATCTGATACCTGAAGTGCATGAACAGGAAATAGAAGAGGAAATAGAAAAACACATAGTATCTGACGACAAATTAGTAATACATATCGACGAGGTGCCCGTAGAAGGATCAATCGTAGAAATAGACCCTGAGAAACTCGTGGATGAAGTAGAAAAGGTTGAACAGGAAAAGGGAAAACTCTTTGAAAGAGGAGAAAAAGGCTATGTAACACTCTATTGGATAAAGAGAGGTAAACAAAACAAGATTAAGCTAGAAACATTAAGAGAAATCGCCAAAAGGATGGGTAAAAGCCTCAGACAACTAGAGGAAGAGGGGATTATAAGAGACTGGCCTATAGAAGTTAACGAAGATTTAGCCCACATGTTATACACTCACATCTTAAATGAAGGCTGGTTAAGAAAAGAAAGTAACTACAGAGTAGGATACTCCAACAAGGAGCCCACACTAATAAAATATGTAGCAAAACTCTTAGATAGAATAGGCGAGAAAAACTATAATATACGAGTAAAAAAAGACGGAACATTCGAATTATACACAGGATGGCAACCAGCGCTAATATTAAGAAAACTAGGACTAAAAGAAGGAAAGAAAGCAGACTATAACCCCAGCTTACCCGAGAAAACATTAGAATCACTAAATCTAAAAATATATCACATCAAAACAACTTTACCAGAGGAAGGCGACATATCACTAAAAACACTAATTAGAGGACCAGAAAAGAAAGCAATAAAATTGGAAATAAGAATAAAGAGAGGGATCCACATAACCGAAGATTTCGAGACATTTAAATTCCTTAAAAAACAACTCAAAGAAGAATTCGAGAAAGGTAAAAGATATCATCTAAAAGACATTCCAGACAGTTTTAAACCTATAATAAAGAGATACACTAGCAAAGTAATTAGACAAGAATACCATATTCTAAATGAACTATTCGAAACAGCAAATATTTCAATTCATAACCGATTTAGTGAAATTAAAATCACTAAAAATGGAGAAGTGAGTGTGCTAAGAGTAATCACAATTGGCTTTAATTCAGCAAGAATAAAATCATGGAAAAATGCTAAAAAAGTGTTAGAAAAAATAATGCCTCTCAAGGGAACATTTAAGCTTTGGAAACTTAATGTAGCCAAAACATTATTCGAGCAGTATTCTGGAAAAAACCAACCGATTCAAACCGTCGACAGAATAATGAAAAAAGTGAGGGTATTCTCCCCCAAGCAAGAAGGAGGAAAAGTTGTCCATGAAATATATTACCTAAAAAGCCTAAAAGAATTTATCAAAAATGGCAGATTTATAAATAAAAAACTGGAAAAAAGAGACATCGAGAGATTATTCCCTATGCTAATTAAAAAGCTTGGCGAAAAATACATTATTGAGTATTTAGGATTAAGTGATTAACCATGTTGAAGTTTTCTCGTGATTTCGTTGTTCGCGGATTTAAGCGCTTCGGTTATGACATCTTGCTCTTGGGTGAGTGGTATTCTTATTTATTGAATAATGGCGTCGAGAAGCCTGATCTGTTCGATGTTACCGCGGAGTTTATTGATAGACGGTTAGTTGCTCCTACTCTGGAGCCTTATGTGTTGATTTCCGATTTTGAGAAAAGGATTAAAAACAACCCACTTTTGGCCGATTTGAAGAGAAAGTTTGAGAGCTTGGAGGAGGGCGAGTGTCTCAATGTCGACGGTGTGATCATTGATACGGTGTTTGATGCGAGTAGTTTGCGTGATGATATGGTTATTGTTTCCTTTTGGGATAGCTCAAGGGTTACTTTTGGCGAGTATAAAGGTTTAATTCAAGGTGCTTTTGACTATTTTAGACGCGATGAATTAGCAGAGCTCGAATTTATGGGGTATTTGATGCACGTACACGGTTTTAACCTGGAACGCGCCAATATATTAACTCGCTTCTTAGACTTGGTTCCGAACATCGAATCGATTTTCATAAAGTTTGAGTTTGTCCGTGATTCTTTAGAGGCATTGGGTTTATTACGAATAGCTAAAATTGTGTCGATATGTTTAGAGTTGGGGGATGATTTACTTGGTTTCACGAGAATAGGAAAGTAATTTAGATATTATTCAAAAAATCCATGATAGAACTGTCGGATAGGGTTTATTTCTATTGCATTTCATTAAATGTTATTAGTTTGTGTTTTTAATGCATAATTAAGAAAATTTCGTCATATAATAAAGCCAACAATTTATCCAAATTTTGAAGAATAAATTATTATATATATTTATATACTTAAATTATATGAGTCCTCCCCAATATAGTTGAAAGTTGGTGAATACTTGCACTAGAGTATTTTTTTGTTCATATAAAATCCCATTTCATAATACTTTTAACTTTTTTCCCTTTAATTAGGCTATGGAGGGGTAAAAATTTTAAGCACCAAGATTTTAAATTTCTTAAAAGCTATCCAAGACGATATTTTGCCCAAGCTACCACAAGTTAAAGTGTATATACACCATTTAACACCTAAACCTATAGATTGGTTTAAAGGTTTTTGTGAAACCGTTTGGATACCTAGATTTATATTCAAATATGAAAAAGAAGTGCCCAAGATCCCCTACATTATACATTATATCTATGAAATTCTCGAACTCAACGAGACGAACGAGTTAATCGAAGCCTTTGATGATTTATTTATTAAAGAATACACAGATTTTACTCGTTTAATTGAACTACTAATATCTAATATAGTAATAGCTTATTTTGAAGATAAGTTAGTTTACGAATCCTTAAAGGAGGAACATGATTTAGATTACTTATCTAACATCATTTTAAGCTACCTCTTAATGCTAGCAGTTAAATATTTCAATCACACAAGACCAGATATTCAAGCATGGGTTATAAAGTCAATTCAGAAGAAGGCCATAAAAGAAAAACCTGAAGTTTTGCAGGATAAGGATTTCCTTCAAGATATAGCATTTGGAAATTACCTATCAGAAAAAGCTAAGACGATTAGCGAAACTATTAGAAAGCTTGAAAAAGAAGTGCAAAAATTTGAGTATTTTAGAGCCTTCGCTCTGCATGGTACATGCTTGGAAGATGACAACTTTAGGTTATTTGAAAATCGGTATTATTTAAAGAAATTTGATTTTGTTTATCTTCGTCACTTGGATATTGTAGAGTACGCAAATCCGATCATTCTTATAAAAATGGGAAGAGAAAAAGGAAAAGAAGATTTTTGGGAAAGAAGTTTCACCAGTTTTATAGCTAGTTGGGAGTCTGAAAATAGGCCCAAGGACTTCTTTCCATTAAAACCCGATAGTATTCTAGAGTTTAGAGGAAAAGTTTACCTATGGGAATTGCTTGATGTTGATTTAAACTTGTACAAAATTGTCAACTTGCTTAACCTCTATAAGTTATCAGCGGTCAGAGTGGCAGGCTTTATAGTTTATCCCCGATTTCTAAATCAAGTACTGTTAAATTTAAGGATGTCCTTGGGATTCTTGTTTGATCATATTGCTTCGCATATACCCTCTATAATTGATCCCCACAAACTTCAATTATTGACGAAAGATGCTTCAGTCTTGAGAGAATTTATTACTAAAAATATCCAAAGATTACCTCTATACAATATAAAAGAAGATAAAAGTTATCTAAGAACTGCAATTGAAAGATATAATAAAGCTATCTTCACGATCAGATATTTAGATAGGAGTTTAGGATTGATATCTCTAGAAAACATCTCAGAAGCCACATTCCTAGCGATAAGCGGAATGGAAGCTATCTATAGGACAAATGAAGAAAAAAAGAACAGGGAATCAATAAAATTGGGAGAAAGGGTAAGTAAGTTACTGAGCTCAATAGCAGAATTTGATCAAGAAAAAGTTAGAAAAGATATAATTGAAGCATACACGAACATACGGTCTGGATACGCCCACGCTTCTAACATACCTCGAAGCCAATATTGGGATGAAAGCCTATCTCTACTAATCAGATTATTGGACTATCTGCGAGTGTCTATAATCTTCTTTTTGCAGATAGATGAAAAACAGAAAATAGAAATATTGAATGCATTAATCAATAGAAAGTTTCTAGATAAAAAGAGATACAAGGATACCGTCATGATGATTGCAAAGTTGAGGGAAAATGAGATAGACAAGAAGATCATCGATGTGAAAAAAGAATTCATCAGATTCCTATCTCAAGCAAGCCCATACCAAGCAATACAATACTGGAAAAAACTCATAGAAGAAGCAAAGAAAACAAAAGAAAAATAGTAATAAAAGTACTATAATCCTTGATTTGGGGTTAATCATGCAGTGATTTGAAATAGGGTTATTAACTGTCTTAAAACTTGAAAAGGCTAAAAGCTTTCTTCCTTGGATTAAGCCTAAATAACTCGGTTGGATTTAGATATCATCATTGTGGATATTACGGGTTTTAAATGGAGGGCTGATTAAACTGTTTTAATT
>JAGSHR010000083.1 GCA_029855985.1 Candidatus Njordarchaeota archaeon | reverse complement strand
TTTTTTAAAAAGCTTTAATTTCTTTAATGTATAATCCAATATAAATAATTTGTGCTATAAAAAACAAATAGTTTATGCATGTTTGTCCAATAATTAAATTAAACCATATCTACAACCTGTGGAATTGAATAATTATTGTGCAGTATGGGGTTTATTCGTTTCTTCTTTTTTGTTGTTTTCGCATAGGAATTTTAGTTTCTCTTTTACGTTTAGTACGGTGTCTGTTGCTTTGTAGCGTATTACGCCGTTTGTTTTTGTTTTATCAATAACGTTAATATACTCTAAGTATCTTATATGCGATAGGGCTTCTCCTGTCGCAAAGAATTTTTGGATAAGTGGGAATCTCTCCCAGTCTAATTTTATGTCCCAAGTTAACTTTGAGGCGACTTTGTATCCTGTTATTGGTCCCCGGCTTACAATGTTGAATGTTTCGAGCAATCTGTAGTAGTGATGACACTTTAGTTCCTTTATTCTCTCTTTGAGGTTGTTACTTGGTTTACCGTGTGCAGGATAATACTCTCTAACTTTAAGTTTCTCCACTTTTTCTAGGCTGTCAATGTATTCTTTTAAAGGGTTTTCGTCTAGTATTGGGAAACGAACATTTGGCGTAATTGTTGGCAAAATGTGGTCACCCGTGAAGAGTACATCCTCATTTTCAGCGTAGAAACATGTGTGGTGGGGTGAATGCCCAGGAGTCTCAATTGCAACGAGAACCGTTTCACCTACAGGTATATTTTCACCATCTTTGAGGGGCTCGAGTTTTTCTATTAGCCTGTAAGCGTTTTGCCTTGAGAAGGCTGGATGGTACTCAAAGATTTTTTCAACTAGAGCAAGAGGCGCTCCGTTTTCTCTTAAGACTCTTTTTAACTCAACAAGTGATTCTTCTGGGTTTAAAATGAAAAACTCCGCAAATTTGTACTCATCCTTATTCATGTAAATTGTTGCATCCGAAAGTTCTTGTATGTAACCCGCATTTCCAATGTGATCAATATGCATGTGAGTAACAAATATCTTCGAAATCTGTTTTAACTGCTTTCCAGCTTCTAATGTTTTCTCTTCTAGTGCTTTTACTGTGAAATCAACGGGCATTCCCGTGTCAATTATCACTAATTCATCCCCTGATTCAATGAGGTAAGCGTTTATCGTTTTCAAAGCCCTTATAGGGATTGGCAACTCCAATCTGTAAACATTAAAACTTGCGGACATTTTTCTTAACACCAATACACTCTTAAGAAAATAGTCAAAATTAGGGTATAAAAAATATATAATGGAAAAAGAAAAGGAGAATCCAATTTAAAACCAAACTAATATCTACTTCAAATATTTAGTATAAGTGTAAAGAGTTAAGAATAGTGAGATCATGGGGATAATCAATCCTAATGTTAGACCCGCTGTTAATCCTTCTATTTCGGCGATGTAACTTGAGAGTGGCGCGCCTACTGCTACACCTGCAACGAGCAAAGCGTAGAATACTCCAGTTGCTAGACCGCGGTTCTCCATTAAAGTGTGATCTCTAACCATTGCTCCACCGTTTGGGTAAACTAGTCCGTGACCTAAACCGTTGATCGCCATACCGAGAATTATATTCGCTGTTGTAACGGGCCCCATGAACACAATGAATGATAATGTTTGAAGTACTAGTCCCACAAAGATGACTTTTTCTTTCCCGATTTTATCGCCCAGTAGGCCTGATGGGTAATGTATTACTATTGAGACGATGACCATTACTGAGAAGAACATTCCAATCATTGCTGTTGAATAACCGTTAAGGCTCAATATAAGCGCGTAAACTGACACGATTATGCCTTGGTTGAAGCTTATCGCGAATATTGCGATGTAGGAGAAAACCAAGAATTTGTTTGATATTGTTTCCTTAAAGATTTTTAGCTCTTCTTGCAGTGGTAAGCTCCCGTGGCTGCGACCCTTGGTCTCTGGGAGTACAAGCGATATTAGCGCGGCGAGAAACATCATAGCGGCTAGAAGCTCGTAGAGTTTACGGTAACCTAAAAAGAATGCACCCATGCCTCCGAGCATGAAGCCTAAAAGATAAGAAAGCCCTGTCATTATTCCGTAGATGGCCATGATTCGTCCGCTTTTGTTTTTTGAGGCTGCGTCTCCTACGTATGACATTGATGCGGGTCCTCCGAATCCTCCGCCTGCTCCGTGGATTAGGCGGGCTAATAAGAGCTGTAGTGGGTCGCTGGATATGGAGTATAGGAATAGTGAGAAACCATCTAGTGCTAAACCCGTGAATAATGGGGTTTTTCTCCCTGATTTATCTACGATTCTCCCGAGTATTATGTTTGATGGTATGTGTGTTATTGAGTATGCTCCTGCAATTAAGCCAGCCATGAATGTTGATGCTCCTAGTGTCACGGCGTAATTGGTGATTATGGGGATTGAAGCGGATGAATCAAAGTTTACGAAGAACGATATCAAGATTGCGATTACGAAATATCTTTTTTTCAACTTAACGTAATGCTCTTCCATTTCTCCATGTTCTAATTGCATTTTGTCACCATATTTGAAAACTAGCGTCAAAATTAGAATTAGTGTAAAATAGGAATAGGCCCTATAAAAAGTTAATCTATAGGTTATGGTGTATTAGGTTTGCCACATTGTCTACGATTCTTCCAACTGCTTGGTAGAAAATGGTTTCTTTTAGTTTTATGGGATTGCCAAGAGCGTTTTCGATGTGCTCGTCATAGGGAATGCACCCCAGAAACTTTTCTCGAAGGTTCTCGGCGAACTTTTTAATATTGTTTTCCTCGGTGCACATGTTTCCAATGACTCCCACTATGTTTCTCTTGCTCCATTTTAGTATTTCAATTGTTTTTCTTGTAACGTTTAGAGCTAATTTAGATGGTGTAGTTATCACGAGAAACTCAGCTTTAGCCATGTACCTCATTATATCTAAGATTTCTTCTCCCATTCCTGGGGGCATATCGATAACAAGGTAATCTAATTCTCCCCATCGAGTTATGGCCATTATCTCGATGAACGCGTTGGTTATGTCCTCCCCCCTAATAGGTACTGGTACGTTTCCTGAGAATAAAACTATAGACATAAATTTGATATCATAAATCATTGGTGGAATAACACCCTTTTCTTCTTCAAAATCAATCTTGTCAACTCCAAGAACGATGTGGCAACTTGAACCGTGGAAATCCAGATCCAGTAAACCAACCGTGTAACCCTTTTCAGCTAGATTTAGCGATAGAATCGCAGAGAACAAGCTTTTACCAACACCCCCCTTACCGCTAACTACAGCTAAAATGTTTTTCACATTCTTTACTCGTTCTGGAATCAAACTTAACCTGGGATCCATAAGGTGTCACCGCCTAAAAAACTAGTGTTTTAACCGTAACGCCTCGCCCTTTTACAACTTCAAAGTCACTACTACCGCACTTTGGGCACTTTATGAAGCTATGCGCTAACTCTGGTACAAAGTGTATTGCTTCTGATACGTCCTCGCTAAACGAGCTTTTTATCTCTTCGAACTTCCACTCGTTTCCACAGTTCCTACACTTGAATATTGCTTTCTCTTCTTCTAGAATGAACTTTGTTTTCTCGAGAATTGTGCCTTTGATTAACTCGTTTAATGCAAAATTAAATGCATCTATATCTATCTGTTGCAGTTCTCCATGCGAGATAACTACTTCCGATGGCGCATCTAAGTTGTTTTCTTTTAGATAGTTTAAAATTGATTTAATTATGCCTTCAGCGAGTGCCCATTCATGCATAATAACACCTAAAATCGTGATCACATAAAACTAATAAGAAAAAGCAAGATTTAAACAGAAAAATATTGAAAATATAAACTGGACATACTTGGCTGTTTTGACAATATTGCGTTTCTAGGAGTTAAACGATCCACCACCATAATAGAGGGTGAACTAGGTTTGATAGTATATGGTTAAATTAAATAAACCATCCTAGAATTAAAGAAACAAAGCGTCCTAGTAACTCGTAGTAGAGCATTAAAACTTGCTAACGAATAAGCTGAAAGAACGGAAAAATGTGAAAAAAAGGTTTATAAAAATGTATTTAGAGTATTTCTTCTAACATTTTTCTGATAAACTCGTCTCTTGATTCTACTTCGTACTCGTAATTATCTTTCTCTATTAGTTTGATTAACTTATCGATTTCTTTTACTTCTGGTGGTAGCATCATGTATGTTATTACCTTGTATGCTACCAGTGTACCAACTACTAAAACGATTGCTAACACAGGGTATGCAATTAGTGCTGGTACTCTGCCCAGTCCTGGTAGTTCTGTTGTTCCACCATAGTAGTCTACACTAGTTGAGGTTGTACCTTTTACATCTACATTTACTACTGTTCCAATCATATCCTCGGGTACGCTTACTCCATTTACTTGCAGAGATTCTACCCTTATTGATACACTGTAGTCTTCACCGGGTCTAAAGATGGGTAAGTTTGTCCAATCAACTGTTGCTTGATAGTAACCTGGTTCACCTTCTATGCTTGTCATTTCTAAAGAATAAGAGTTTGCACCTGTTGAGATCACTAATTTCACTGATGCTGTTGTTATTGGAACTCCTCCCCTTGATTTATCGAATAAACCGGCTTTGTATGTTGTTGAACCACCAGATATGGGGCTTAATGTGACGCTTTGTGGACCTGACAGCGTGGCCTCCACTACAACTTGTGATACGCTTAGTGAGAAGCTTAATGTCTTTCCTATGTAATGTGTTTTTGTTATGTTGACGAATATGTTTGGTATTGCTACTGGGCCGTTTAACTTTGTTGTGTCTATGAGTATGTAGTACATTCCTTCGCCTACTTGAACAGATAAGCTACCATTAAGTGTGGTGCTCAATTCAATGTTGCTTGCTGATAGGAACAGTGCCTTGCCAGTGATTCCGTCCGTAACCACCAATGTTATGTTTGATTTGTCGCCCCAAACTAGCTCGATGCTTGAGGATGATAGTACAGCGTTCATTGGCCTTTCGTTGACATTGATGCTTATTGACACTGTAACGGGCACATAGTTTGTTTTTTGCGCCGTGATAGTTAACTCGTAGACCCCGGGTACAAAGGTTTCATTGGCTGTGAATGTTATCTCCACTGTTCCATTTGCATCTGTGAATAGAACTTTTTGTTTACCGATCAAGGTTCCATTTTCGAAGTAAGTGTAGTAGTAGATTACTGTTGCCCCTTCTACTCCTTCGCTTGTATCTGTTCTTAGGTATGTGAATGATACGGTTGCTGAATCATTCCAGTAGAGTGTTATGTTCGCAGTGCTTATTAGCCCAATTGTCGGCACAGGTGTCACAGTTAGTGTTACTATTAATTCTTGTGTTGTATAGTTGCCTTTAGTTATGACAACGCTTATAATGTATGAACCTGGTTCTATTGTGTTTGTGTTTATTGGAACCACATAAACGCCTTTTGCTCGCGCTAACCAAGTTAGATCTTTCACTTCTTTGCCACTTGTCGCATTGATCAATTTCACTGTGAGAGTTGCTCCACCTATTCCTGCACCGTTTCTTGATCTATTATAGTATACTGTTAGGTTTTGACTGTAGCCCCATATGAGGTTTATGGAATCGTAGTCTGTGTAAGCATATGTCGTTATTGGGTTAACTGTAAGGGAAATTATTAGCGTTTGGTTTTGGTGGAATGCTTGTTCGAAGTATACGTAAATGATGAATGAGCCTGTACCTATCTCTGTTGTATTGAGGTTTAACTTGTAGTTTCCATCTCCAAGGTCAATGAGTGTTCCGCTTGCTACGAGTGATCCACCCTTGTATATCTCGTATGTGTGGTTATCAGCGTTCTCGATTCCTCCCTTGAAGACGATTGTTCTGTTATATTGCATGCTTAGTGTGATGTTATCCTTCCATTCGAGCGCCAGAGAAGTTTTATCAACAGTCGCAGTTGTCGGTATAGCTTTGACAACTAGGCTCACTTGGAGTGTTTGTTGGATGTAGTGTTGCTTGTAGAGAGTAACGGTTATAGTGTAGCTTCCCAGAGAACCCAAATCACTTGTGTTGAATCTCAATATGTATGTACCATTACCCAAATCAACCAGTGTCCTAGTTATTGTTGGTAACCCTTCTTGGTTTCCTGCGATTAAAGCTGATTTCGTTGTAGCGCCTGAAACATATTGACTGTAATCCGTATCATAGTATGTGAATTTCACCACGACTGTCTCATTATAGTATACGGTTATTTTGGTTGTTGTTTGAGTGCTTTGAGTGTAGTGCTCTCTTAATATGAAGGTTACGAGTCCAGTTTGGTTGGCATAGTTTTTCTTTCCTGCGTAAATGGTGATTACATAGGTTCCCTCTGGGATGCTTGATAGATCCAATGTAGCTACATAGTTGTCCCCGGTTAACGTTAGTGAACCCGTGGCCAAAATGGCTTTTGTTCCAGCATCCCTAAGCACATAGGTTATGTTTGCGTCTGCAACTGTTATGGAATACCTTGCATCGAAATATTGCACTGTTAATGTGTAACTGTTTGTCCACGGTAATTCAACATAGTCTTCAAATGTCAATGTTGTTGGTCTCTCCATTATTGTTATGGATGTTGTTTTCTCAGCGAGGTCATAGTTTAATTTACTCGCAGTTACTTGCACGGTGAATGTTCCCGTATTAATTATGCTTAAGTTTACGCCAGGAATCGTCTTTGAGTAGTAGCCATTGCCAAGGTCATCTAGTTGCACTTCTATTGTTTGGGAACCAAATATTTTTACTGTTACGTCGACGTTTGATACTCCTGTTCCAGTGATGGAGTCCTCAACTATGGCGGTTACTGTTAAGGATTCGTTCCAATATATGTTCGTACCTGGTGAGAAGGATACATCAATTGATAGTGGCCTCTTCTTTACGTTTAAACCTATGTTTATTGGTGCTGGGTTCAATGTGTTTGACGCTGTGACTGTACCGTTAATCATGATGGTGTAACCGTTTCCTCCTTCTAGATTTGTTGTGTTTACTTGGAATTCAAACGAGCCTGTTGAAATTGTGTTTGCTAGGCCACTTAGTTTTAGATTGTTAGAACTATCGAATACATAGTAGTAAACTGTACCATCTATGTTGTCTCCTGTATCTGCGTTTGTTAGGTTAACATTGATTGTGATTACTTCACCCCAGTATACATCATAATAGGTTAGCGAGTTATACAGTACTAACCTTGTGGGTGTTGGTGGGGTTGTTATATCGCCGTCAATTAGGTAATATTGGAATCCCTCTGTGATCGTTAGCGATACGTTTATGGACGCCGTTGTAACGGGGTAATTGAATGTTGAATCGTTAAACAGTTGTATTGTATCCCATGGATCCGGTACAGATGTATTAGTGGCGTTGAACGCTAGTATCCAGTTACCAGTGGGTATGTAGATGTCCACATAACCTGTTAGGTTTGTGTAAGTCTCTATGTAATCTGCGCTATTTGAAGCGTTAGTGAACACTGTGTGTCCATTTTGGATGACCGTTTTAGTTGTCGTATTTGTTAAAGCTTTAATCACTACTCTAACGATTCCCTTCATTTGAACGCTTTGGGAGTCTGAGTGAATTGTGTAATCATAGGTTGAGTAATCAACTGTAATTGTGCTGTTAACATAGGTTCTGCCAGCGCTAGTTACTCTTACCTCCAAGTTATATGGGTACCTAATCACATTTAGTACTGCTATTCCACTCGCATTTGTGTAAGCAGTGTACAAAGTTGAACCATTCGCCGTGTAAACTAAGTCTACTTCAGCATTTGGTACGGGTCTATTATCGTTATCAACTACATTAACAGTTAGCTTTAAATAGAATCTTTCTATGGGCTGCTTAGAAACTGTTAGCGGATTCTTGATACCATCCTTTATTTCCTTGAAAGACGAATAAGCAGTGGGTGAGTCACCGCTTGCTGCCCACGGGAACACCGTGTACCTAACTTTTAGGGATGAAAATGCCTGAGCATTTACGTTTGTTAAGTATTTCGCTACGTAAATATAATCCGATGTGCTATCGTTGCCATCGTTGTACCATATTAGATTGAAACTGTTATATGTGATTGTTCCACTAAATTGGGATCCTAGAAATACATAGCCTATCCCAGAACCAGTTACGTTATTGAATAGAGCAACGTGGTCCAATGTGTCAAAGTTATAGTAATCCTCGAATTCGAATCCTGTTGGAATATAATGAGTCACTGTGAATGGAGTGTCGGTCGTTGAACCGCTTTCCTTGTACACGATCAACGGATACAATCCTTGAGAAGTGAATGAGTACGATATGGTTTCCTTGGTTTCTCCAACAGCATTTTCTGAATAAGCTACAAGATGACCCAAGGTTATATTCGTGTTTGGTTGACCGTATAAATATAAATCTAGATCTGTACTTGAATCGGACCACTCTAAGTCAATGTAGTAAAGGTCACCAGTGGCCTCTGTCGTTATATTCAATATCAAGGGCTTAACTGAGTACTCACTTATAGTGTATCCATCAGTAGTATCATAATCCCCTACTCTAGCTCCACTCACTATTAAGTTTCCATCAACTGTTAGATCATATTGAACATACCCGTCTCCGTTATCATCACCGTAGCTACCTACGAGTAAGAAATAATATCCATCTGAGGACACTGAAACAGAGAATGAAGCAGGATCGTTGAAATCATAGTTTTTCGATATGAAGTTTCCGTTCTCATCATACAAGTAATAGAAGATATCATCATAGGTATATCCAGTTATTCTGAAATCAAGAGTGTGTGTACCTGCAGTCCAGTAGAATATGTAAGCCGCTAATGCAGGTATACCTAGACTGTTCCTAAACGATCTGCTACCGGTTGATGAAACTGAACTTGACACTGAACTAGGTGTATAGGGATTGTAGATATATCCTGTGTCGTTTGCGATGGTGTTGAACATTGGTTGTCTGTCCCCATCGTCTTGGTCGAACACCCATCCCGCCACGAAATAGTCTACACCGTTATTGTCCGTTTGTTCCCAATGGATTGTCTCTTCAACGATTATTCCCCAATAGTAAATCTTGTACTTGTAATCTACTTTCGCGACGACATGGGAAATCCCGCTAAACGTACTATCGTAAAGTTGTACGCCTTCAACAACATATGTGATAAATACCACTCCCATATAATTCTGTAATACGGGATCTGTTTCTTCTAGTATGTATCTTTTATCATATTGCAAATTATTTGTGTTTCCAGTACCCCAGTATCCCAAGTAGCTGAAGTTAACGTTTCTAGTTACCCCAAAGTGTAGCCAGTCGTTTCCAATTTCGTAACCGTTCGATAATGTCATGTTTTGAGCTTTACCACCATTGTCTGGGGGCAAAATTATGCTCCATCCATCCTTTATACTTGTGAAGGTATATTTGTAACCATTAACCGTTTGGACGCTTGTGTAATCAACGGTTTTATCGTATCTTGGTGGGTCAGTATAATCAATACTCCAATAGATTTGGTATTCAGCCACACCATTCAAAGGTAAGCTATCAATAATAAATGTCACTGTAGCAGACGCTAAATGTGTGTCGTTATAATACGTAAGGTTCCAAACTTGTGACGGCACCTCTATATAATAAGGGTAACTGTATCTAACGACTCTAATGGAGAATTTAAAAGCAGGGGGACTGAATCTTATAAATATATCAACAGGCCAATCACTTCTCGCCGCCACGCCTGGTTCTTGTATAGTAACATTGACCCTATATTCCCAATCAGTATCCCACCATCCAGCCGGAGAATCATTCCATTGCACACCTAGCAAACTTATTGATTCACTTCCACCAATCTTTGCTATCGGTGGATTCTCAAGTAACTCGTTATCTATAGGTTTAAATCCCCCGTCGCTATCCCTAACATATGCTTGCGTTTTCTGTTGAATACCCGAATAAATAGAGTTAGCGACTGGGGAAGCAGCAAACGCTGAGAAAACCATTATGAGAAATACTGACAGAGCCAAGATTGTCTTTGTTTTTGAACTCATTTTAGATTTCAACTCCAAAAATTTTATTTATTTTATTCAGCAACAAGAGTTTTTAATGATTGTAATATATATTAAACTTTTTACACTATTTAAAACTAATTGTTTCAGAAAATAGATATATTTAGTTTTGATAAAGAAGCGCCAAGAAAAATATAGATTTACAGAATTTTTTTAAGTTTTCTAAAAGTTAAATTTAAGTTTAAATATTCTTAACAATAAGTTCCTTACCTTAAATATGTGGAAATAAATTCTCATGAATCAATAGAGCCTTATATGTACTTATGTAGATAGGGCTAATGTATACTATCGCTTTGTAACCGAAACTTGATTCAACGAATTCTGCTATATTGTTAGCTAGCTCGGTGACATTAACTTTTTGTTGATTTACGATTACCTCTAGGTAGATATCTGCTTTGTTTTCCTCTAGCGAATATTTGACTTCAATTGACTTCACACTGACATTACCAATTGTACTATTTATGTACTCTAGCACAGCGGTTCTTATTTTATTTTCTACGCTTACCTCGATGAAATGATTATTGGTTGAGATTATTATTGGATAAGATGCTATAGCTAATAGAATTAGCACCAAAAATGAACTCTTAATTAGTGACTTCTTAGTTACAAATTTTTTTCTTGCTGATAACGTAGTTGTTATGCCCGTAAACCAGAAGAAAGCGAGACTCATAAAGTTTATCGCCAGAATGTTTATCGTTAACAAAGTGAGGGAACCAAATACAATTACCTCTGAACCAGGAACACCTTTAATATAAAATGCAAGTCCAATACCAACGTTTATAGCTGGGGGTAGTATTGATGCTGCAATCGCAACACCTATTAGGGACATTGTTTCAACGCTCGCGATGCTTAACGCCGCTGCTAGCCCCGCTACCATCGCAAAAAGTATATCCGTGTACATTGGATGTGCTCTGATGGCTATTTGTTCAGTTATAGTTGTATAGGGTGTGAACGCTGTTACTATAACTCCAATTACTATTGCCAAAATTATCCCTATTGTTTCTGCTTTCAAACTTTCTCTTTGGAGATCGTTTATTCCTAGAGTTGTTCCAAGAGAAACGCCTAGAATAGGTCCTATCAATGGAGCTATCAGCATTGATGCAATTATCATCACAATATTGTTTGTTAGGAGGCCTAAGGCCGCTATTATTGATGAGGTCACGGTGTAAGTCATGTAACTGGCATTTAACTGTGCTTTCCCAGTGATGTCAGCTAGTATTTCTTCCCTTGAGGCCCTAGGTAACCTTGCTTTTTCTTCTGGTATTGTCGAGGAAGCGGCAAACTCTAGGGGGACCAATTGGATTGAGCCATATACGGTACCGACGCCAATTTTCTTAACTGCCTGAGTTAATAGTTCTACGGTTTCATCCCTGAGAACGAGGATAAAAACGTCTTCTTTCTCGCCATCGATCTTTGTGTAGGGCAATTTGAGATTATTTAAAACCGTAATAACGAGCTTGCTTTTGTCCTTGGGAACAATAATTTGAACACTTTTCAAAGCAGACACGTCCAAAGAGTAAAAGTACATCAGACTTTCGTTGAGCAACGTCGATACTTAATCAAATCCTCAAAATATCAAATTTAAATATTGAAGAATTGGGAAAACATTTTTTTGAAGCACTTCACTCGACTTATCGGGAGGATTCTTTGGATACCGATGAAATGCATATCACGGGCTGTTAAACTCCATTACCCTAGCGCACTCTATATCGGCTGGACTTAGAGTTATTGCTTCTAAACCGAACCTAGTGTGTTTAAATCAAGAAAGTTAGTACAAGCTCCAAACTAATTTGAACACAATTTCAAACGATCAATGAACGCGAACACTTAATTAGCAATGATACTACTCATGGTTAGTTCAAAGGAATAAGCATTAAAAAATTCTGAATAGCTACGTTTTTGGAATGAATTTATGAATTTTTGTTTTTTATTTATTTAATCCAAGATAAAGAAGCAAATAG
>JAGSHR010000213.1 GCA_029855985.1 Candidatus Njordarchaeota archaeon | reverse complement strand
CTGAGGAGGGTGAAACTGCTATCGATATTTATTCAGGGATAGGTTTATTCGCTATACATCTTGCGGATAGGTTCGAAAATGTGATCGCTATAGAATCTGAAAGGGATTCCATAGAATTAGGGCTAAAAAGTGCGGCAAAAAACAAAATAAGCAACATAAGATTTGTTGAAGGTTTCGCTGAGAGAATTCTGCCTAAGGAAATAAAAAATTATGATAAAATAGATGTGATAGTTGTTGACCCTCCTCGCGCAGGGCTTCATCGAAACGTAATAAGGAGCATAATACGTTCAAGAACCAAAAAAATAATCTATGTCTCTTGTAACCCTCATACGGCCAAGAGGGATATAGGCTATTTGAAAGCTGCAGGATATAGCATTGAATATATCTCTCTTATTGACCAGTTTCCTCATACACCTCATATGGAGATTATCTCTAAGTTGGAGCGCTGGTAAAATAAAAAAGGTTTTTTGAATAGGTTAGTTTCGTTAAATTTTTTAATCCAAATAATATATAGGATTACAAGACCTTCTTTAAAGGTGTAAAAATATGGCCATTCAAGCATACATATTATTAAAGATTAGACCTGTTTCGGTTGAAGAATTAAAAAGTGAGATTGATAGCATCCCTGAAATAAAATCCTGCGCGTTGGTAACAGGTGAAATTGACGCTATATTAGAAGTTGAAGTTGATGATACACAGAAACTATTTGAAGTTGCTAGGAAACTAAGGGATATACCATACGTTATGGAAACAAGAACATCAATAGTAATCTCCAAGTGTAAGTAAGAAAAATATTTTCAATAAAATTTCTTTATACCAAGCGAATAAATTTGTTTTATTTAATAACTAAAAGAGACAAGTTATATAGAATCTTCTACTAATCGAGTAATTTCACTATACCACTCATCAATTTTTTTGAGTAATTCATCTTTTAACTCTCCACTTAAAGGTTCATTTTGGGGTTTATCCATAAGTTTGCCCCTAACATAATCATAGATAGACTCACTAACGGGTTTTAATGGTTCCGATTTCTCTAGCAAACCTATGATCTCTAGTAGTTCAGCGACTATCTCGCCTAAATTCAAATCAATCTCAACCATGTCCTTAACCGTTATAAGCTTTCTATACGCCTGTGAAATAATTCTTATTGTTAAACGCAGCTCGTTTCTCCTTAGCTTTTCTTTTTTCAGATCGTTTATCAATACTTCTATCAATAAGCCCATTGAGCGCAGGAATCTAATATTATCTCCTTTTTCGCTGGGAGTGCTTAAAAGTAATTTACCGCCTCTTATTTTAATTTCTAGGTCGATTGATTCATCGCCGAGCGGCGAAAAAACTAACAGAGCTTTCCTCTGTGTGTCATTTCTATCCTTCAGAATACTCCCTAGTTTTAACAGTCTATCAATAACATAATTGAAAGCCTCAATTTCAAGAAGATTACCAAGATCTATCTGGATGGACGGGGATTCCCTAACAATGGAAACCTTCTTCTTTTTCTTTCTTTTCTCCTCGGAAACTGAGGGAATAGAAACTTCAGATGTTAAAAGTTCCAAGAGAAATTTGCTATTATCTCCTTTTTCTAGTATTACATCATAGGGGTAGAATAGCCTAATGGATGACGCCACGAATAATTTATTGTCATTAGATGCCACTAGGATTGGCTCGGATTCTTTTATAAATGAGAGGATTTTACCATCTTTGCTTTTTAATGTGTAGGCACTAAGGTTCTCAGGTACATAAATTTTTCTAGAGAAAAATAAAACAATGGTCTCGATCCCCTTAGAAACAACTAGTGGTTTATTTAAGTTAAATTGTATTTCTACACCAGATTCCTTAAGCAACTTGTTTAGGTAATGGTAGTCACTGAGAGAAAGTGAATCACTAGGGGCAATAATAATTCTTTTTGTTTTTGGAAGTCTAGATAAATTTGGTTCAGTGACAATTGCAGCAATGGTTTCTCCTTCTTCATTTGTTAATTCGTACCCACTTTGTCTTAGAATCGATATTATGGGATTAGGTAATTTGCCCACGACCATTATCTTGGATTTCTTTGGTCTAATCTTGGATAGTTCTACAAACCGTGTAACTGGAAGTTCATCATCGTAAATAACAGTTAATTTTATTCCATTTTGGGTCTTAGAGAAATCCAAAATTGGTAGGCCTAGATCCTCTATGTATACAAAATCTCCAGGTTTTATATCCACTTCTCCATTCTCGGGAACAATTAAGATATATTTTACTCTCTTGTTATGAGATGACCATATTCTCACGACTCTAGCAGTATTGTTCATCTTAATCCACCTATGCATTAAACTTCTCCATCAGCATTTCGGATAACTCGAGAATCCTGTTAATTAATTTTACTCCTTCCCTATGGTTTTCCCTGTCAATGTTAGCTAAATTAAAGAAGCTCTCTGACATGGAATTAACATATAGGAGGGTTCTATCTAACACGCCGCTATCAAAATGTTCAATAAGTCTGTGCACATAATCCTTTATTGGCCCAATAATCTTGGAATTTTCTATTTCTCCATTTTCTAAATTAATGAATATGCCATCCATCCTACTAATGTGTTCGGTTCTCTCATTGAAAATGATGGATGTTCTTTCTATTGTGAATCTAGAAGAGAAAGTGGTGTAGCCAAATTTGTGTCTCCAAGGCGACGGGATAAATAACAGAAGGAACTTAATGAAGTCATAACTTGTGAGTCTCTTTTCATCAGTTATCTTTGAAGTCAAGATTTTTTCGCCAGCATAAATTACCACTTTCTTCCCTTCAAAAAGGGTTGACAATGCGTTAACCAAAATTTGGTCCCCTACAATATCTAAGAATTTGGGGAACTTTTTGGAGTCATAGAGGCTATACAATGAACCAACCGAGTTGATAAGAACATATCTGTCAATTAATACTTTATCCAAATCACCAGATACATCATTTATAGTGACATGTTCCCGTAAAAATGATACATCAATCACAGGATCATAAACACTTTGGGGCAATAGGAAAGTGTGACTTCTTAGTCTCGCTGGTCGATTGTACTCGTCTCGTCCCGCCACTGAAACAAAGCTTATCCCCATACGTTTGCCCTTAACGGGAAAAACTTTAATCAATTCCTCAAATTTGGATGATGGATCTAAAATTAGAGGGGGCAAAGAAAATTTAACTAACTCATTATCAAGTTTTTTATCAACACCACTCGAGCGGGCGACAACACTATAATCTCTTCCATGACCAGAGGTTATAATCGCTTGGTCGACTTCAATTTTATCCTTTAAGAAAATCAACCCCGCAACCATGGGGTATCACCAATACCTATGAGTTTTCAACTACCCAGAGAAATGGCTTTTCTACATCCACAGGTTTGGGTTCCAAACCCTGCATTTTTAATTCTTCGAGATCGCCGCCATAGGATGAAATCGCGAAAAATTCGTGTTTCTTTACTCTTGTTAAAACTTGCTCTAAATTGTAAACTGGTTTAGTGTATTCCAAAAAGAACTTTTTTGGGTCCTTTATCCCGTAAATATCGTTTTTTGTGAAAGCTATAGCGAGGGGTTTCTTTACTTTGTACTTAAAACCTTGAGTTAAGTATTCAACGAGCTTGTATATGAGCCAGACCTGGGTTACCTTTCGCTCAGGGTCTGGAGTGGGCTCAACCAAGAATATGTATCCGTCTCCGCCCTCGATTAACATTTTGAATACTTCACCCATATTCTCAATGTCCCCGCCAGCAACATCCAGAGTTCTAATTTCAACGCTTTTATTTTCGATTTTCATTTTGATGTGAATGAGTATTCTATCAGCTGGTTTTGTTGGTTGGGGTCCATCTCCCCTAAGAATCCACTGCATCATCTTCATGTAATAATCGAGACCGGAGTGAAAATGCATGTCCCTTATATTAACCATTTTGGATAACTGGTTAATCAACATAACAAGGTAAGCGGTTTTACCGACTGCTCTAATCCCAAAGATCGAGATACTTTTGCTTCTCCTAAACAACATACAGAATCCTCTCCCACAACGATCTAATAATAAAAAAACCTATACTTTAAATTTAAAAGTTATCAACATAATGCAAATGTATTAATGATTAATGAAAAGAAACAATATAAAAAACTAGACAATAGGTAAATAACATGAGCATTGGAAGATTCCAAGTAATGGCAATCCTCCAAGCCGCCAGAGCATACAAGCTCGGTTTACCAATAAACCAAGCCAAAAGCTGGGGATTAAACAGAGCAATATTCTACGCCGCTGCCAAAAAAGGATACTTCAGAAAAAAGAAACCTCCAGCAAGAAAAGCCACAATACAAGAATTAGCGAAAAAACCAATCGAGAAAACAAAGAACTTATTCTACCTAGGAGATGAGGCTGCTTACATCGTGGAAACACCAAACGGCATGTACTTCACAATAGGTGGAAAAGTGCAAACAGAGAAAGACTTCCAAAGACAAATAGAGTCAAGATTCCACCCAATATTCGACAAAGTATGGAACGAGGCTTTGGAAATCGTCGGGGAGCACCCAATAGAAACCCTACTATCACAACGGAAATTCTACAAGGAAATATACGAACCGCTAAGAGACGTGCTAGTGGAAAAATGGTCCAGATGGGTCCAAGAAGCGAGAAAAAACAACAAGAAAAATTAAAGAGAAGAGTTTTATCTCCTCTCGTAGATAAACCTCGAGAAGTCCTCTGGTTTGGGTATCTCCTCTGAGAGCCCCTTCCTCCTTCTAATACTCTTAATAAGCTCCTCTTGAAGCGATTTGGGCACTTCCTCCCAAGCATAGAATTGGTAACCGAAGAAAGCCCTTCCAGAAGAAATACTCCTCAACTGCTCAGCTAAGTCAATGGTCTCCGCCGCGGGAACCTTCGCTATAATATGGGTCATATCCCCGCTAACCTGAGTATCAATAATACTTCCCCTCACCTTCTGTATTAGAGTAATAATGTTACCCATATATGTTGAAGGAGTCTTAATGTCAACACGCAACACGGGCTCATAGATCGTTGGGTCACCAGTGAGGAAGGAAATAGCTATACCAGCAAACACCATAGGCCCAATCTGAGCAATCTGAGTGTGCCTCGGATCCTCGTGAACAACGGCATCAGTTATAACAACCTTAACGTTTTGAGCAGGCTCCTTAGCGAGAATAGCACCATTCACAAAGTTCCTGAACGTCGCAATAACATAATCCTTAATCCTATCAAACCTCTGCACACCAACAGTAGCGTCAATCAACATATTAGGACCATAAATATCAATGATCTTCCTGGAGAGATCAGAAGGCCAACCAAACTGCTCCCTCAGTATTTTAGCGCGCTCCTTTGGATCCATCTCAGCTCGAATAGTACCCTCACTAATCGCCTTAGCAACATCCTCCTCAAGAGGCTCAACATAAATCTTAATCCTGTTCAAACCATTAGGAGATTTAGTCCAAATCTCATTACCACGCTTCTTAACACGCTCCCTGTAAACAATAATGGGCTCATCAACCTCAATATCAACCTTCTGAGCAATTCTCTTAACCAAAATTTCAATCTGCAAAGGATCAACACCAGTCAACACGTAAGTACCAGACTCCCTATCCAAATAGAAGTTAGCCGTAGGATCAGCCATAGTCCACAAACGAGCAACTTCACCCAACTTATCAATATCCTGAGGATTCTTAGGTCTAATAGTCCTACTCACCACAGGGTCACTCGCATAAGGAATAGGCTCAAAACCAAAACGACCAGCCTCAATATCCTCCTTGTACTTCTCGTAAACATCCATACCAACAAAAGACTCCCCAGCAGGAACAATGAAACCAGAAACAGCAAACAAGTTACCCGCAGGAATCTCCGGAACATCAAGCAAATCAGTAATCATCATAACACCCAAACGCTGAGGAGACACAACACTACCAGCATTCAACAAGTACAACTCATCCCTAGGCTTAAGAGTACCAGACCAAACACGACCAATCAAAGTAGCCCTAAAAGTACGAGGATCAATGAAAATCTTAGTAATCATACCCACCAAAGGACCATTAGGATCAGCATCCAACATAGCCTTATAAACCTCATTATCACGAGAACCACGCCAAATAGCAGGAATCTTATACTTCTGAGCAGTCCTAGGATCAGGCAAATGCTTAATAACCATCTCCAACAAAGCCTCAGACAAAGGCAAATTCTCCCTCAACCACTTAATATCACCCTCCTTATACTTCGTGAAAATCAACTCAATAGCCTTCCTAGGATCCTCAAACTTCTTCCTAAGAGTATCCATAGTGAAACCCCAACCATCCTTCGCAGAACCAACAGCCACCTGACCAGCATCAAAATTAACCAACCACTTATCAGCAAACTCCTCAGGAGCATACTTCTTAATCAACTTATTAATCTCAGAAACAATCTCAATAAGCTTAGCACCAACCTCACGAGGAGTCAAACCCAGCTCAGCAATCAAACGATCCGCCTTATTAATATACAAAACAGGACGACAACGCTCCCTCAAAGCCAAATACAAATTAGTCTCCGTCTGAGTCAACACACCCTCAACAGCATCAACCAACAAAATAACACCATCACTACCACGAATAGCCCTAGACACCTCACCAGTAAACGAAATATGCCCAGGCGTATCATTAATAGTAATCAAATACTCCTTACCCTTATACTTATACAACAAATTAACAACAGAAGTAAAAATCGTAATAATCCTCTTCTGCTCCTCCTCATCATAATCAGTCAAACGCTTCTGACCCGCCAACTCCTGAGACAACATCCCAGCCTCAGCCAACAAATAATCAGTCGTAGTAGACTTCCCATGGTCGATATGAGCG
>JAGSHR010000186.1 GCA_029855985.1 Candidatus Njordarchaeota archaeon | reverse complement strand
TTCATAGACTAAACAATAAAACCAAAGCCCGGATTCGCAATGCTTTTAGACTCCTTGAAAAATATGGTTTACAGTTATTAACAACCTCTTGGGTTAAAAAGATCTATTCTAATCCCTCTATTTATGAACTTCGTATTACAGGAAGAATCCAAGTTAGATTGCTTTTCTTTCAATACGACGCTAACACATTCGTAGTAACCAATGTTTTTATTAAAAAACAACCCAAAACTCCTAAAAAAGAACTAATAACCAGTATCAAACGAGCTAAAGAGTTTTTGTGATATTGATCTTTTATAACTTTAAAGTTATAATATGATCACAACCAAGGTTGAAGGAGGAGAAGAAGGAGATGAAAAAAAGACAGTTGAAAAGCCTTACCAATTGGCAAGACTATGAAAAGGAACTATTACGGGATGGTTCTTTCATCAAAGCCACCCAAGAAGTGGAAATAGAATACACATTAGCCCAAAGCATTATTGAGCTTAGAAAAAGAAAAAAACTATCTCAGTCTGAATTAGCTAAAAAAGTAGGTACAAAACAACCTGTTATTTCCCGTATAGAAACTGCCTCGGTTAAACCCTCAATTGCTCTCTTAGAACGCATCGCCCAAGCTTTAGGGGCAAAGTTAGAAATAAAATTTACCTCATAGGCACACAAGCCTTATCTTGTAAAACCTTAACTTGTGATAAAAAGAACAATCACAAGCCGGGCTTGTAGAACCCGACTTGTTAGAATCCAACTTTTCTTCTACGTTGTCTTGAATAAGCCGGTAAGCGCCTCTCCCCGCCTCATCCTGAGGAGCTACTTTCTCCCTCACCCTTGTCATCCTGAACGAGCCGACAGGCGAAGTGAAGGATCTAGCGAGCAGAGCGAGTGCAAAGGAATTAGCACCCAAGCTTGGGAACACGACCTGTGCGTCTATCGGCTAGATCCCGACAAGTCAGGATAACTTGAGAGGAGGTTTTGAATTTGGATCATTTGAATTCAGAATTTACTTCTCCCTACCGAAAGGGATTGTATCTTTAGATTTGATGCTTGGAATTCAACTTCAGTTTATTAACAAGTTCCCCGATAAATCAGGGCTAGCTAAGTGCAAAGAAATAAACTCTCAAGGTTTCTTCTATCTTTCTACCCACTCAGAACTGATTAATATTTCTTCTTTCTGATTAAGTTCTGAGTCATTCTAGTGAACTTCTTATGACCTTTTATCTACTTCTGATTATCAATTCTTGAGGAGGTTTGTAATTGACAAACCGTGGTGGGTTCTGAGTGATTGCCATTACTATCTTACTTCTACTAGCCACAGGCAAGACTGGAAGTTGGTTGTCTTGATGAATGATTTCCCACAATGCTCTGATTCGATGGGTGCCATTAACTACTATCCACACCCCTTTATCTTTATCAAAATATGCGATTGGGGGTTTAATCAATTCTCCGCTTAAGAAACACCTTTTGTAGTATTCAACCACTGGACCTTCTACATCCTTTTGACGACAAACAATCAAATCCCATAATACTCTTCCCAAGGCAATAATAAAGGATTTTCTTCGTCCATATAATAAGCTGGGTTCTCTATAAACCCTCTCTTATCTGCAGGATGATAAGGGTACACTCCTTGAAATTCTAAACTGACTATTCCATATTTTCTTAATAACTGTTGTGCATAAAAACTTTCTCCCTCATCTAATTCGTTCCCTTTAATAAACCGTTGTATTAATTCCCACTCCTCTGAACTCAAATCGTTTCCCCTTAGTTTATATTCCACATATTTCCACCTGTAATCAACAGGGGTTGTTATTAATTGTCTCTCTTCTGGCATTTCCTTTTCTACCAAGCTCCGCATATCAACATATTACCTTATTTTGTCCATTCCATACATCCAGAATCACTCTTTTGTTCACTTTTGCATATTAAACTCATATATCGAACACGAAAGAAATGTTATATAACTACGTACAACTAATAGTTTTAAAATTTGACTTTTCTCTAATGCTTTATCCTCTCTCTTTCTTACTCATTTTCATCCCTCACCGCTTTTATATAACTTGTCTCTTTGTTCTCTTTTTTTACTCTACATATCTTGTACTCTTTCCTACATTGTGTTTCATATGTTTCATAATAATACCGCTATACCAGATTCAAATTTTTTAGCTAATAAATGATTTGCCTCACCAAAAGTGGTTAGATCACTCTTATTCATGACAGCAGATTGCGGATATGTATTGTATAAACTCCACATATGTTTACTCGACCAAGGACGCAGAGGGTACAAATAGATAAATGGGGGTAAACTTAAAACTCCTCTCCCCCTCTTGAAACTGCTCCCTCTATCCATATAAAAGGGTCTATACCACACACCTGGTGCGATTATAACCCCACCATCCGACCATGCCCAATCTGGACCCAAACCCAATACCAAGAAATCACCGGTTAATGATTTAGCTATAGCCACAGGTTGCCCACTTTTATCAACTATAAATAAACTAGGTGTCTGCCACCGTGACTCATCAACTTCCATCAATACTCGCCTTTCAGAAGCTGAACAATTTACGGCAAGGACCTGTTTTAATCTAGGATCATTGTTCTGCTCACTCCCACGAAAGGGTAAAATCTTCCCCCATGAAAAGGTATGAACTGATCTTAAAGTTACTACTTCACCTAACATCCCTATAAGACCTTCAATTTGTTCTTTACCCAAAACCGCCACCAATGTATTAAGATAATAAGCAATTGGGAATGCATTAACCTTTGGGTCTTTCAATAATTTTTTTAATACCTCTTCACTCTTTTTCCGATCAAACTCTTCTCTCTTAAATTCTTGTTCAAAACGGCGCACACTTTTTAAATTCCTACTTAGTACCCTTCTCCACCACAAAGGTCCTTCGATTTTAATTCTTTCTGTAAAAAACACCATAAAATCCAAGCTCTGCCAACTTTTAATACTATAGGAATTATACTAAAACCACCCAAACTAACCTCGTCACCCCTAAAACAATCACAAGCCGGGCTTGTAAAACCCGACTTGTGATAGGTCTTTAACTCCACTTTTTCTTAAACCTCGGTTAAATCGCCTGCATCCCCACCGGCAAAAACAGGTGAAATCCCAAGAGCTGCTACACGAGAATAAATCGGCCGGTTGGGATCTTCCCATACATACAAATTACTATCCAAATGCCAATAAAGCCGAGCTGTAATAACCCGCAATGGTAATCCTAAACTTTTGGCCAAGGTCATTAACCATTCAATACCCGGTTGGGTTGCAAAAGGTGCAATTACATCTAATTGCGCGGGCAAGTGATTTAATCGATCAAGTACGGTTAACAAACTGGCAATCGTTAAACCCGAAGCCAAAAACACCTCATCCACTTCTAATACCCCACCCCTTAAATTCCCTTCCAAAACTTCCTTGCCAATTATTCCCACTCCAAAACCACCATCCTTAAAAGGCAACCGCTTCATATCAATAAGAAGAGCCTCCCTATCCGGATGTAGAAAACCGGCCGCTACCTTGCCTGCCCGGATAATCCCCAATGGTATAGCATTTTCATCCAAAACTCCACTGTTTTTAATTTGTGCGAAAACCTCTCCTAAAGTTTGTTTATAAGCGCGTTTGACCCCCATGTTTTCATAGGCATTAGGTTGGTTAGCTAACCAAGTTAATTTATCCATCAATCCGCCTAATTTTTCCATTTCCCATTCAAGTAC
>JAGSHR010000133.1 GCA_029855985.1 Candidatus Njordarchaeota archaeon | reverse complement strand
GTTGTTGTTGGCTCCGGTGGTGGTTTTTCTTACACAAAGACAATTTTGAGGAGTAAGGCTGCATTTCTCACCGGCTGGTGGTTCTTTCTAGCTTATTCTGTTGCTGGTGCGTTTTACGCTGGTGTCCTTGGTCTCTATGTTGAAATCATGACCGGTTTCGATCATCTTACTGTGTCAATTTTTGTGATTATCATCTTCTTTGTTTTGAATTATATTGGTATTGAAGAGAGCGCGAAAGCTGAATCATTTTTGACCATGTTTAAGCTTGTTGTTTTAGGGGTAATTGTTTTCTTTGGTTACATTAACATTGAAAAGATTCCATTTAACAGCTTCTTTAACCATGGTTTGAACGATATACTCATTTATTCTGCGACTATTTTCATTGCTTTTGAGGGGTTCGATATAATTGCAACGCTATCACAAGAGATAAAAGACCCGAAAAGGAACGTGGTTAGAGCAATCTTCTACTCGGTAATCACCGTAACCTTTATCTATATAACCATAATTATACTGGACATAATTATTGTTGAGTCCCTTCACGGGAATTTCAACTTTTATGAAGAGATTGTTTTATTAGTGGCAGAGGACGCTCTTGGAAAAATTGGTTACCTACTACTCATGTCTGGCGCAATAGTTTCCACACTTAGCGCTTACAATGCAACCTTGACAGCTGGTTCACGTGTAGCATTTGCTCTTAGTAAAGAGAAACACTTTCCAAGTAAGCTAAATAGTGTTCGGGGAGATTCGGGTTCTCCATATGTTGCGGTCGCGATCGCGAGTTTTATTATTGGTTTTACCATTGTTTACGCTGATTTACTCTATGACATTAAGCTTGTAAGTTTTACTCTTGGTAAGATTTCAAGTTTGGCGTTTCTCTTGTCGTTTATTCTTGTGCAATATGCTTTTCTGAAACACTGCTTTAAGAAAGATTTCTTTGATGGAACACTATTCAACTATCTAGCTGGCTTTATAGCCATGTTTTTCAGCGGAATTTTCACTATAATAATCGTTTTAAGCGATATCAAGGTTCTCGTCTTATACATATTGCTAACCATTTTCGGCTTTGTTATTGAATTTTTAAGCAGCAAAAAGTTAAACTGAGTATTAGGGAAAACAATCCGAAAAACACCATTCTTCACTATTCAAATTTTTCAACCCGGTGTATTTCGATGAGCATTATTAGGGATGACAATTTCTATAGGAGGATTGGATATTTAATCCCCATCGTGTCATTCGGAGGAATCTTCTTAGCAATACTAGTTTCCCCTTGGTTTTCATGGACAAAAAATGCATTAAGTGACCTTGGCGCCCACGCTGGTTCTGACATCATATTTAACAGTAGTTTAATCATTTCAGGAATACTCTTCCTAACATATTCCATTCACATCTACATTAAACACGAAAATACCATAGCTTACGTTGGAGCATTCTTTATTTCTCTGTCAGCAGTATTCTTAACGTTGATTGGCGTCTTTCCAGAAACTTATGGAGATATTCACTACACTGTCTCCGTCGGCTTCTTCGTGACTCTTCCCATTGGTATACTACTTTATTCGGGTTACCTAGCTTTGGAAACAAAGGATAAGAAACTTTTCTTATTTGGAGTGCTTGTGTTCCTATTATCGATTATCATCTGGAGTTATCCGTGGAAAAAAGCAGGTATTACAGGAGTTGCAATACCCGAGTTCTTGTCAGCTTTGGTCGCAGTTCTATGGTTAATCTACTATAATTATCTGGTATTTGGTTGGCAATAGAATTTTTTTAAAATTCAATTTTTCCACTTTATTGAGACTATTTGATACGGCTTCAATTGATTCTCAAACAAATGATTAGTTTTTCTAAAATGGCGTTAATTTTTATACGGTTCTGCTTTATATTTTTTTTATGAGCTCAGTGAGAAATTATAATTTTATCATAAGTGGTTTGAACAGTTACATGGAGCACAGGCCACTCTATTCGCCGTCTGAAATAAAAATGATTGCAAACTTTTGTAAAACCGTGTCAGTGACAAGAAAAGCGTATATCCGAAACAAGGTGCTAGAGATACTTGAAAATCAGTCTGTTGGTCGGTTTCACACAAAACTTGCAGGGATAATCCTAGGAGCTACAAGGGAGCGTATAACCATTATCGGTGAGGAGAGAATTGAAGTTAGGGATCTCGGGGAAACATTTGATCGCGTTAGGGAATTCTTCCACGAAATCTCTGAAACACCTCCAGAATTCACCCAGGAAGCTCTCAATGACCCGATAGAACGCAAGAAGATTTTAAAGTACCTCTCTGTAAAGAATCGCCTAGTTTACTACCCGATTCCACTAATCCTCTACCTCTTCGAGCACGTTTTAGAAGAAAAAGTAAAACTCATTTTCACAAGGGATCTGGTTGGAGGAGAGCCCGCACCTGAAATTGGTTTACCTGGTGGAAGAGATATAGACTATTTTGTTGTCATCGAGGGCGACGTTAATGAAGAGATAAAGGAGTACGCTAAGCTTGTTGAAGCTTACTTGGATAATCTTTTTGGAAGCGCGCTGATTAACTTCATGTTTAAAGAGGCTGCAATCAAGGGAGCACCCATCGAAGACCACTTTAAGAAACCCTATAACGAGATAATCAACCACAATATAATCGAAATTCACGTAATAAATTCAACTGAAGCCAACAACTACTTATACTTAAGCAAATCTCCCAGTGAAGGCTACGAGTTAGTTGACGAGGTAGATGGAAAAGAAATATACGCTAAAGCCAAGGCCCCCGATGCAAGACTTTACAACATGAAAAAATACCGGTTAAGAGTAATAGCTGCGGTAGAAAAGGCACTAGAGGAGCTTGGAATACCACCCGATGAGAGCAAAACCCCAGAGGAATTTGAGAATAGAGTAAGGGCAATGATCGCAACCAAAATGATAAAATTTGGCTTAATACAAGTAGGTTGGGAGTAAAATATGCTATGAAAAACAAGTCAGGGAAGTAAGAGAAACATGAGAAACGCGAACATAATCCTATTTTATTTCGGGTTTGCATCAATTTCTACATTTTCTTACACATTAATTTTAACAATCCTTAACGGGAGTGGTTTCAATATTTTCTCATTGAACAAAGAATTTAACGTAACAATCATTATTGTTGGCCTAGCAACCAGCATTATAGTGGCAACCTCCGAGGAACTAATTTTTAGGGGCATACTCCTCAATTACCTACTTGACAAGTTTAACACTAGTACTGCGTTATTCATTCAATCTACTTTATTTGCGGCAACACACATAATAGGTTCATTAATCCAAAGAACAAGCGATGAAGTAATCTTAGCCCTATACTTTGTAAACATGTTTGCGGGAGGGATACTATTGGGAGTAATCTATCTCCGCGAGAAGACACTTATAGCACCAATATCTTTTCACTTAGCGTGGAATTTCACCGCATACAACTTACTAGGATTATCCAATCAGCCAAGTCTCATGACAATATTCACGCGTGAAAACATATATTATGGAAAATTTGAGAAGGATCTCTTAACGTTTATGATCTTTATTTTCTTATTGATAATTATCATTAAATCTCGACTTAGAAGCTAAGACTCATCCTTCTAGAACCCAAGTTTCTAGAAGAATAACTAATCTTAACTTTGCAAAACAAATGAAAGAATAAGTTTAAATCGCTACACAACCCGGTTAATAGCAACCAGGTGCTATCAAAAAATTTTAGCCCAGCTATAAGGATTAAAAACAGTATAGTATAGAATATATCCTCTCTTAACTTTTTATAACTATAACTTTATCACTTCTCTCTCTGGTCAGCAAGTAAATTATCAGTATTAAGATAAGAAC
>JAGSHR010000094.1 GCA_029855985.1 Candidatus Njordarchaeota archaeon | reverse complement strand
TTGTTATTTCGGAAAATATCCGATTTTGTGTTCATTGTTTGCGTGAAATCTTATATTGAAATACAATAATTTTAATTAATAGATCTTAATTTGAAGGCGAGATCATTCTGGTTTTTTGAGTCAATCATCTTTTTTAATTAAAATACGACACAATTGTTTAGATATTTTAGGTGTTAACGAACGGTGGGAAATTTGTGGTTATTTGTAACAATGATTGGTTTATTCGCCATTGATGAGAAAACGGGCGAGGTTTACCGAGAGCTTTTTGGCGGGGAACCTCCAAAAATCGAGGTTGCTAAGGATAGATTAAGCAAATTCGAGGAATTAAAGGATTTACCGGAGCTAGGAGCCCTTCTGTCAAAATTGAACACTGATTCAGTTAAAGTTGATAACGAAAACCTACTCCTTATTATTAATAATTACCACCAGGAAGTGAAGGCTGAACTGATAACGGATAGCGAAGAATTACAGCAAATGCGGGAGATTATCGGTAGAGAAATATCAAACTCCGTGGGGGGAAGAGAAAAATATAATGAGATGGCCACCCTCATTGGCATAGAATTAACGAAGTCTAAGATCATGGAGGAAGGTGAGAAGAGAGATCAAATGATCATAAAAGCAGTCACCATACAAGAGGACCTAACAAAAATGTTTAACATTCTCGCATCACATGTACGCGAATGGTACGGGTTCTACTTCCACGATCTAGGCAAACTAATTGACGACCACGAACTCTACTTAAGGGTAATCTTAGAACTTGGTAGAATCGAGAACTTCACAAAGGAGAACCTCAGCAAAATCATCAAAGACGAGAAACTAGTGGAGAAAATCTTAAAGGCAAAAGAGGAAACCGTCCCAATAAAAATCACTGAAAAAGACTTAGAAAGAATCAAAGCCATCTGCAAATTAGCCCTGGACATAGAAGAAGAAAGAAGAAAAATGATGGAGTACTTGGATGAATTAATGGAGGAAGCGGCACCAAACATTAAGAGCTTAGTTGGACCAATCATTGGAGCGAAACTCATAAGAAAAGCTGGTGGACTAGAACAATTAGCAAAGATGCCTGCTAGCACCATCCAAATCCTTGGAGCTGAGAAAGCTTTATTTAGATCACTTCATGGTAGAGGCACTCCACCAAAACACGGCATAATATTCCAAGATCCAAGGATCTTTAAGAGCCCTAGATGGCAGAGGGGAAAGATTGCTAGGGCACTAGCTGGCAAGTTAGCTATTGCCGCCCGCGTGGATTACTTCTCGGGAGAATTCATTGGGGACGAGTTGCTCACGAGCTTAGAGAAGAGAATTGCTGAGATAAAGGAAAAGTACCCTGAGCCCCCTAAGATTCAGAGAAAGAAGGAGGGGAGGAAGCCTAAAAAACCAAAGAAAAAGAAGAAGGGAAAAAAGAAAAAGAAGAGGTGAATTTGAATGGTTGAAATCGTGAAGTTTGAGGAAATATCGTATGGGATTTACTGGATAGAATATGATGATGGGAGATCATTCTTAGCCACGAAGAATTTGACACCTGGGAAAACCGTTTACGATGAGAAAATAATAAAGTACAATGGTGTTGAGTACCGTGCATGGAGCCCTTACAGAAGCAAGTTGGCGGCGGCAATATACAACAAGATGTCCATAATCCCCATATCAAAGGGAATGAAGGTGCTATATTTGGGAATAGCATCTGGTACAACAGCTAGCCACATATCCGACATAATTGGGAGTGAGGGAATAATCTACGGGATAGAATTCGCTCAAAGACCAATACGCGACCTAATCAAGGTAGCTGAAGCAAGGAAAAACATTGTCCCCCTCCTAAAAGACGCGAGGAAACCAAACGAGTACGCGTACATAGCAGAGGGTGTGGATCTACTATACGAGGATGTCGCGCAACCATTCCAAAGCGAAATCTTCATCAAAAACGCCAAAGCATTCCTCAAGAAGACTGGGGCAGGGCTAATAGCAATAAAAGCGAGGTCGATTGACGTGACGAAACCACCAGAAGAAATATTCAAAGAACAAAAAGAAATCATAGAGAGCGCAGGTTTTAAAGTGGAAGAAGAAGTAAGGTTGGACCCCTACTCTAAGGATCACGTCATGTTTAGGATAAGATTTGCTTAGGGAAGGATGAATTATAAAAAAATATAAATGGAAATTGTTTGTAAATAACAAGGTAAAACTGGAGTGAAGTATCATGAGCATAAGCTTCGATAAACTTGTCGCTGAAGAATTAGAAGCAGAGAAAAAAATAGAGGAAGCAAAAAGAAAAGCACAAGAAATCATAGAAGAAGCCAAACAAAAAGCACAAGAGATCCTAGACAAGAAAAAGATTGAGAAAAGAGTGGAACAATACGTGAAAGAACAAGAGGAACTAGCAAAAGAAACAGCAGAAAAAATCAAAGCTGACCTAGAGAAAAAAGCACAGGAAATACTCGAAAAAGGAAAGACAAGAGTAGATGACGCCGCAAAAGTCTTAGTAGAAGAGGTGATAAAATTTGATTAGCCAAACAAAAGAAATCGAAGCTATCATCCAAGAAATTAGGGCTCGCGCCGAGAAAGAAGCAAACGAGATAATAGAAGAAGCAAAAAGAAAAGCAGAGGCAATCCTAAAAGAAGCAGAAGAAAAAGCAGAAAAAATATTCCAACACGAGTCCAGAAGCAGACTAATGATAATCAAAAGAAGAATAATCGGGCAAGCCGAATACGAAGGAAGAAGAAAAATCATCGAAGCTAAAAACGAGGTCGCAAACCTAGTATTAGAAAAAGCCATGAAAGAAATAGAAGAAATAGTTAAAGAAAAAAACCCCAACGTGAACTACAAGGAAATATTATACCAACTAATAAGAGAAGCAGTAGTAGCCATATCAGAACCAAAAGTCATAGTAAAAGCAAACAACAAAGACCAAAAATACCTAATGGAAAACATAAAAAACATCCAACAAAGAATAAAACAAGAAACAGGACTAGACACCCAAATCGAAGTTGACCCCAAACCCGTCGACATCCTTGGCGGCGTAATTGTCGCAACACCCGACGGCCTAAAAACATTCCACAACACAATGGAAGGACGCTTAAAAGCAAAATTCGATAAATTCAAGAAACAAATGGCAAAAATACTATTCAAATAAAGAAACCAAAAAACTATTCAAACCCACATTTTTACAGTCCTTTTTTATTCCCACTGCTTTTTCTCAAATTAACAAAAAGCGAGTTTATTCCTGATTTAAAGCATTGTTTAAAAGAAAAAGATAATCCTAAAGTTCCCTAAATGCCCGTTTAGAGGTGTTCATTGCACTTAAATTATGTTTTCTATTTTTTAACTCGTGTTCAGTGGCTGGGGCACTACTAATGTTTTTGTTGATGGCTGGTTGAGAAGTTTTATGGTAGTCTTGTTTTTGAGTGTTTTGAGATTGTTCTTAGTTGTTTCTCGGTTAGTAGGTATAGTTTTTCTTTTTTGGTTTGTTCTTGGAGGTATTTTAAAATGTCTTTTGGTGGTGGATAATATGTTATTAGGAGTCCTGCTTTCACCTTGTAGCCCATTTTCTCCGCTGTTTTTCTGTTCTTTATTAGTTGGTTTATTTTGCTTGTTTTGCAGTTTTTCCCGAAGTATATCTCTCCGATGATTGCTTCATTGTTTGGGTATTCTGCTATTAGGTCTATTTCTCCTAGTGATCCCTCGTATCTATGGACTCGTAGCGGTGGTTTTATTGTGATTTCGTTGTTTAATGCGTCTTTTAATGTGACCGCTTCGCTTAGTGTGAAGAATATTTCCCTGACAAGCGCTTCGAACCCGGTCGTTAATATCCTCGCTTTCTTGTATTCTAGTTTCTTCATTCCAGGTTTTTCTTTCATTGCCAACCATAATGAAAATAGCTTATCTTTCAGCAGGTAGTATGATTCCCTCCTATTCTTCTTGATTTTCAGTACCATACCTTTCTTCTCTAGAGAATCCAGCGCTTGAGCCGCTCCGCTAACATTTCTCTCAATTTCATGGAATCTCTTAAAGCCTTTAGCAATGGAGAATAACACTTCCTGCTCGGTCCAAGAGAACTTGTCTAGGAGGGAGGTAAAGTACTTATCTATGATGCCGTTCTCGATTTCATTTTTCAAGATTTCCTCAGCATCATCTATCGAGGTTATCTTACCAAGTGAGGCTAGTAACATCTCAACATAGATTGGTACACCTACACTTAACTCAACTATGTAACTTATTAGATCTTCATCGAGCTCTAAGTTTCTCATAGATGCATTTTTCCTAACAAGTTCATAGGCGGCGTCAAACGGTAATGGATCAACTTCGAGCACTGCTTGATACTCTCTGAAAAGTGGGGCGGAGTAATCCTTGAAAAGCTCATAGAGAAACTCAATGGAAGTATCCGAGAAGACTGTGGAAATATTCTTAAAATTATCTAAAAGTGATTTAAATAGCTCTGCCACGGCTCTAGAACCGCCCACGCCCTTGAAGGGCTTCTGCACACCAAGTTTCCGCAACAAACTTGAAACTTCATCGAAAACAACGAATTTAACACCCAATTCATTAACTAACTCGTAGAAAGCTAATAAACCATCCCTCGCATCCCTCAATCTAACATAAACCCTATCAAACAAAGCATTATCAAACTCTACACAACCCTTCTCCTCTAACTTCCTCACATTCTCCTCCAAAGCCTTCACAAGATCCAATGGAGTAAAAACGAGAAGACAATCAATATAAACACCCATCATATCACATGTGCTCTCCTCAACCAAATACCTAAGAATAGTAGACTTCCCATAACCCCTCAAACCCAAAACTAATACATTAACACCTTGGCTCACCCAATTTCTCAAGAGATTTAACTCTTTCTCTCTATCTACAATGAATACTTCAGGCTTCACTAACAGCACCAGGTTAATTTCACCTTAATAATTAACTTAATACCCTTTAACTTAATAACTTTTAAGTTAATAAATATCAAGTAAAAAAAATACGAAAAAAATTATTCATCAAGCACGAAAAGGTAGTCATTTAAGATGCTATTATATAATTTATGTATAATAACAAAATTATGAAGCCCCTCAAAAAAATCACCCCACCCAGCGAGAAACAAATAACCTTTATAAAAACACAAAAACTTTGAACAATACAAGTAAAGTATAGCGGTGAAAAACTTGCCAGAACACGGAATAATCACCAGAATAAACGGATCCCTCGTTTTCGGAAAAGACATCCCAAACGCAAAAATCGGAGACGTAGTATTATTAGGAGAAATGAGACTAATCGGAGAAATCGTAAGAATACACGAAAACACAGCAGCAATACAATGCTACGAAGACACAAGCGGACTAAGACCAGGAGAAGAAATAATAAACACAGGAGAACCACTAAGCGCAGAACTAGGACCCGGACTACTAGGAGAAATCTTCGACGGACTCGAATTCAGCGAAACAAAACTATGGGACAAATACGGACCATTCATGCAAAGAGGAGCAAAAATCGACAGAATAGACAGAACCAAAAAATGGGAATTCACACCAACCCTAAAGAAAGGAGACACAGTAACCGCAGGAGACATAATCGGAGAAGTACCCGAAACCGAAGCAATAACACACAAAATAATGATACCACACGACATCAAAAAAGCAAAAATAATCGAAATAAACGAAGGCAAATACACAGTAACAGAACCCATCGCAATCATAGAAACAACAAACGGAACCAAAAAAGAAATAAAAATGCTCCAAACATGGCCAGTAAGACAACCAAGACCAGTAAAAACCAGACTACCAATCACAGACCCACTCATCACAGGACAAAGAATCATAGACACCTTCTTCCAAATACCAAAAGGCGGAACAGCCGCAATCCCAGGAGGCTTCGGAACAGGCAAAACAGTAACCCTCCACCAACTCGCCAAATGGAGCGACGCAGACGTAGTCGTATACATAGGCTGCGGAGAGCGCGGCAATGAGATGGCCGACGTGATTTCTCACTTCCCTCAGCTGAAGGACCCTCGTACTGGTAAGACTTTGTCTGAGAGGTCTGTATTTATTGCTAACGTTTCAAATTTGCCTGTGTTCGCTAGGGAGGCTTCTATTTATATGGGTGTTACGATTGCGGAGTATTATAGGGATATGGGTTATCATGTTGCGTTGATGGCTGATTCTACTTCGCGTTGGGCTGAGGCTTTGAGGGATATTTCTGGGCGTTTGGAGGAGATTCCTGTGGAGAGGGGTTATCCTGCGTATTTGGCTGAGAGGATTGCTGGTTTTTATGAGAGGGCTGGTCGTGTTGTTGCTGTTGGTTCTCCTGAGAGGGTTGGTTCGCTTACGATTATGGGTGCTGTTTCGCCTCCTGGTGGTGATTTCTCTGAGCCGGTTACTTCGATTACTATGCGTTTCGTTGGTACTTTGTGGGCGCTTGATAAGGAGTTGGCATTTCAGAGGCACTTCCCTGCGATTAATTGGTTGATTTCGTTTACGAAGTATGCTGCTGTTCTTCGTGAGTATTGGGAGAGGCTTGATCCTGATTTTGGTGAGTTGAGGACTGAGGCTTTGTCTTTGTTGGAGGAGGCTTCTAAGATTGAGGAGACTGCTAGGATTGTTGGTGAGAAGTCTCTTCCTGAGGATCAGAGGCATGTTTTGCTTGTTGCGGAGATTTTGAGGGATGGTTACTTGTTCCAGAATGCGTTTCATGAGGTTGATACTTATTGTCCTCCTGAGAAGCAGGTTAAGATGCTTAAGGCTATGTTGGAGTTTTACCATTTGACTAGGCCTTTGATTGCGAGGGGTGTTCCTACGGATGCTCTTAGGGGTTTGTCTGTTGTTACTCGTTTGAAGAGGATGAGGATTGTTCCCGAGATTGAATACATTGACGAGACTATTAGGATAATGCATGAGGAAGTCGAGAATTTAGCGAAGGAATACGCTACCCTACCATAAAAAATAATTTTTGATTTTTATTTACTTTATTCTCATGTCACTGTTTGTATGTGTCTTTTGAGTTTAGGTAATGTTTGAGACTTTCGTATATTTTCTTTGTGCTGTTTCTTACGGCTACTATTCCCTCTCTTTTTGGGTGGAATACTATTTCTCTTTCATCTTCAGGTATGCTGCTTTCAGAGTTTTTCCAATCTTTGTTGTGTTTTATATTATTTTGTAATTGTTCTAGTTTTTTAATTATGTTTTTAAAGAATATTTCCCCTTTACT
>JAGSHR010000045.1 GCA_029855985.1 Candidatus Njordarchaeota archaeon | reverse complement strand
AGATGTGTATAAGAGACAGATCATAATTAGTAGAGATTTGAAAACTAAGCACAAATATAAAAGGCAAAAAGTATGTTAAGAAAGAGAAAGCAATTAATTTTCTATCCATGCTTCCCTCCTAAGAATAAGAACCGCTGTATTTCCATATTTATCTTCAATTTCCTTTACAAAAGACTTTATATTATTTACTAAGTCAGATTCAAACTCTGATATTTTATTATACACTGGAAATTTAGCAAAAACTCTTTCCAAATATGGTTTACCACTTGATCTTATTATAGAAAAGGTCTGTGGTAAAAGTATTAGATATATAATCGAAGATCCAACCAAAATTAAGCAAGATCTAATAATCCCATAACTTTCTACCACTTCCTTTGTTAAACTCCTATCTACATCTTGTGTTGGATTGTATATTATAACGTCAAATCCCTTGCTCGTGAAATATTCTTCGTATTGTCTAATCGTTAGCTTAAAGCTCTCCAAGATAGTGTTTACGTTAGATCGAAGATTATTAACAACTATATAATCATTATAATTATTTTTAATCAAAAATTCACTGAATAAATCTTCTATAACAATTACCTTTATTTCTTTCTTCTTACAATACATTGCAATTCTTTCTGCTTGTTGATAATCGAACTTTCTAAAAAAATGGAATGGTAAATATATGTATTCAATCATACAACTACCTCTTACAACATTAATCCAATTTTAGCAGTCGGTGACCATACGTATTCCATTCCTATATTAAATAGCAACCATCCTGCCCTTGCCATGTTTACTCTATCATATTTCATACCAAAATACATCATCGCGAAACCAACATCCGTATGAGCAGGAGCTACTATCGCTGGCATAACTGTCAATCCTACCATAGCCAGAATCATAGCGATGGCGAGACCTCTAAACACCCATTCTTCTCTGCTCACCTCCTTCACAGCATACATCCTATCTCCTCCTCTACTTTATCCTTGATAAGTTTTACCGTAGCAAGTATATAAATATTTCTAACATATTGTTAATTTATCTATATCTTTATTTTTTCTAACTATAAAAGATAAATTTTAATACGTAAAGATAAGATTAAAATATTGATAGATCAGATGGAAAAACCATGAAGCTGATAACGAATCCGGATGAATTTTTCGAAGAGTTAAAACAGAGGGACGTTAAGATAAGAATACCCTTGCTAACCGTAATGATTCCATTAGCAATTCTACTTTCGATATACCAGTATCTTCTGGCAACTAAGCTCTCTCAAGCTTCATCGGCGTGTTCGCAGTATGGCTGATACTGGCGGTGATAATGCACGGCATATCTTCCCTCTTCAAAGGTAAAGGTTCCTTCAGAAGAACCTTCGAGTTCACAGGTTACGGATTCTTACCGTCTTTAGTAGGTTCTCTGATAACAGTCCCAATGTCCGCCTACTACATCTTCAAAGCTGAAATCCCTAAAATCTCCATCGCTCAGCTACAAAATCCCAACGTAATAAAGGGTATAATGCTCTCCTTAATCCCCAAATCCCTAATCTACTCAAACCTCATCATATACCTCGCCATAACAGCATGGTCTCTTACCATCTGGACTTTCGCTATAAAACATGCAAGAGAAATCGAATTGAGAAATGCTTTCATTACCGCTTCGATCCCAACCGTGCTGTTCGGTATCTACCAATTATAGAACATCTTAAAAATCCTTTGAAGTAGATGATTGCATGCTTAAAAGATTGCTTCCGATGCTGTTCCTTCTGTTGGTTGTACAAACTGCATCAGCACAAGTAGTAAAAGTAGAGGTAAATCCGCAAATGCTACTCCCAAACGACGTTGCGAATTGCAAATTAATCTTTACAGCCCAACAGACCACCTACGTCAGCGGTATCACGATATTCCATCCATCAGATGTTCAAGTTGTTCCCTCCTCCTTCTCTGGAATCGGATGGATTTCCTCTGGCGAAAGCTACGAATTCCCCTTCACGATCAAAGCTAAGAAAAGTGGAATTTACACCATAGAGATTTGCATCAACACCCTAAACGGAACGATAAAGCAATCCTT
>JAGSHR010000170.1 GCA_029855985.1 Candidatus Njordarchaeota archaeon | reverse complement strand
GCATTCGTTAGTATGGAACAGATAAAGAAAGTGTATGGCTGGAATTCGTCAAAGGATGCGGAGAGTACAGTCTACGACTTTTTCAACACGGTGCTTTCCCCGGTGCGGCCGCCATCTCCTGTTGATATGAGTTTTTACTTTCTGCGTCAGTTTAACAAGCTTCATTCTTTTGAAAAACTTGCCGAACAATTTCTCATTCGCCGCCCTCTCGTTTTAGGCAGGGTACTTGCGCTTTTCCGCACATTGAAAACGGAATTTTGCGTAAAAACGAAAAATGGTTAAACTAAAAGTATGAAAAAGATTATAGTAATAGTTTTGGCGGTTTCTATAATAGCAGGCATTGGGTTTTACGGCCGTGTTTTTTCCGCAAGTGCCCAACAGAATGATGCGGGTGCTTACCTTAAGTCGCTTGGTATAGTCTACGGCTACGACAACGGCGCACTTTACGAGAATAAATATATAACTCAAGCGGAGTATGTATCTTTACTTGCCCGCTTGCTAAGGAAAACGAAAAAAGTGCACAGGGAAAATCTTGTAAAGCAGGTAAATTACTTCGATTATTTGATAAACAAAGCATACCACGCATATCTTATTTTATACAATAAGATACTTACCGTTTATTACGAGAAGTTTTCAAAGTTTGTGCTTATTTTGAGGCATAAGTACACAAGTTCTTCTTCAAGTGCCTGGTACTTTTCAGATTTGATGTACCTGAAACGCAACGGTTTTAATGTACCGCAGAACTTTCATCCAGACGCTGTAATAAGCACGGGCAATGCAATTAAGTGGCTTCTTGGTGCATTTGGACTGGGGGAAAGTAAGGAGTTTATCGTTAAGGACAGTGGGATAACGAGTGACGATGTAGTGCAAATTCTCTCCGTAGAGCACAACTTTAACTTTATGACTGTATCAGACCTTGCAAAGCCTGTAAAGCGCGGAGAAGCATTTAGCCTTATTGCGTACTTTTTGCGCGAGAATAATATTCGCGTTCAGGATAACTCGGAAAGTTCCGATAAGAGAAAGTAGTATAATTTTTATACACTGTGCAAATTTTATGCCTGTACTAATAAGACATGTGAAAATTTCTATTTTAAATTTTTTGTGTTGGTACTGTTTGTTTTTAATGAAAGCGCTTATATGTGAACACAAGATTTGCATTCTCATATGCATATAAATCAAAGGGCAGTAATAATGCATTAGACTTCTTCAAGAAAGTAGAAGCAGTATATCCAGGAAACATTGATGGATTAGAATTGAAATCAACATCAAAATCAAGCAACACATCACAACTACAACCATACCCAATCACAACTGTTCAAACAGATAACGGCTCAGAGTACTTAGGTATGTTTGATAAGTACCTCAAAGATAAACACATTAAACATCTATTTATATACCCAAGACATCCTAAGATAAACGGATACATAGAAAGAGCAAACAGGACACTTGAAGAAGAATTCATAGATTACAACCTATACCTATTATCAGATGATATAGATACATTCAACTCAGAGCTCATAGAATACCTCATCTGGTATAACACTGAAAGGCCTCATCACAGCCTCAATAATTTGTCACCTATGGCATTTATGATAAAATACTATTTGAAGCCCCAAATGTATTGGACTTATACATTAGATTGACTTTTTAAAATTTGTGCTAAAATTTAAAAAATAGAGGAAAATGTCAAACAGGAAAAGGAGGCGTATTATGAAAAGGGCTTTAAGTGTTTTTGTTGCCTTTGTGCTGGTGGTATCGTTTACAGCGTCATTAAATGTAGCAACTGCAAGGGCGGCGAATGGTATGAGCATTACATTGCCTACTGATGGTTCAACCATTGTTTCAAGTACTCTTTCAGTTTCAGGTATATTTAGTAGCTCTCAACCTGCTGGATATAAAGTACAGCTTAATGTGGCAGCAAACTCGATAAGTAAAACTTACACTTATGCTTTACCTGCTGCACAAAGTTCATGGGGTCCTATAAGTGTTCCTGCGAGTGACTTTAATCTTACAATAAATGATTCTCAAAGCTATTCTGTTAATCTTGAAGCTATATTATTAGATTCCACGGGCAAGGCTGTTACTGGTTTTGATACAGGAGAAATAACTGTCACCTGGAAACCAAGCAGTGAAATACCGAAAGGTGGAGAACTAAGGATAGCATTGCCAGAGGAACCTGAATCACTTTTCTCTTGCTTAGATGCTTCCGGAGAGGCATGGGACATTTATGGTGCCATCCAATCACATATGGTTGGAGAAAGGCCAGACGGTTCGCTTTATCCGGATATGCTTACTGAAGTTCCGTCAATAGATAATGGAGATATCGTAGTAAATAGCGATGGAACAATGACCGTTACATATAAATTAAAGCACAATTTGAAATGGTCTGATGGAGAGCCTATCACTGCGCATGATGTTGTATTTAGCTGGAAAATGATGATGGATTCCAAAGTCCAGGTTGTTTCAAGAGATGTTATTAGCAAAATCTCTTCTCTTGATACGCCTGACAATTATACAGTCGTTGCTCACTTTAGAAGTAAGACAGTTTGGGCACGATTCGGGTGGGATGTATTCCCTTCTCACATATTGGAACCTATTTATAATAATAACCCAGCAGACATTAATACTTGTTCATTTAATACTCACCCTATCTATGCTGGTCCATATATGCTCGATAAGTGGATAAAAGGAAATTACATTACTGTAGTCCAAAACCCCAATTACTGGAATGCTTCCAATATGCCGAACATTGGCAGAATTACATTCTTCTTTATTCCTGATATGAATACTCTTCTTAATGAATTGGAAGAAGGTAGAATACAGATGGTTGCATCTGATATTTTAGACATCCACCGAGCTGAGCAGCTTGAACAAAATTATGGTGATAGATTTACTATTGATTATATACCTTCTGTATATTGGGAACATCTCACGCTTAATATGAATGACCCAATTGTGGGAAACAGCAATGATCCCACACTTAGACAGGCATTGATGTACGCACTGGACAGGAAAGCAATGAGTGAGCAAATATTTGACGGTAAAAGGCCTATATGCAATGAACCTATTCCTCCACAATTTTCGGCTTATGTGGGAGATGACAATATCAACCTCTATCCATACGATCCTCAAAAAGCGCATGATATGCTTGCAAATGCTGGATATACACGGGATAGTAATGGCAACCTCATTAACCCACAAGGCAAAAAAGTCGTGATTAATATTGAGGCGCCTACAGGGTATAAAGGAATGGAGCAAGAAGTTGACTTCATGAAACAGCAGTGGTGGAATAACCTTGGTGTTACAGTAAACTATGTTCCAATGAACTGGGGTCCTATGATTGATAGTTGGTACTCGGGTAATTTCCAAGCTGCACTATTTGCATGGGGCTCTGATCCAAATGACATTTGCAGTTATACGCTTTACAATTCATCTCAAATTCCTACTCAGGCAAACGGTAATTCTGGACAAAACTTTACTCGTTTTGTCAATTCTGATGTAGATGCTGCAACGAGTGAATGTAACAATACAATTGACGAAAATACCCGCATCAAGGATTGCCATATTATTCAACAAAAAGTTAATCAATATCTACCTGAGCTATACTTAAACTGGCATGTTGCAGTACCTGTCCGCCCAATATCACTCAAAGGTTTTGACTATTCTATATCTGCTACTGTACCAAGCACCTGGAATTGTGCACAATGGTACTTCTCGCAAACACCTCCTTCTGCTCCTACGAATCTCCAATCAACTAAAAATAGTGACGGCTCTGTAACGCTTTCATGGGATGCTGCTACTCCAGGCAGTGAAGGTCATGTATATTATAACATATACAAAGGGAATACCCCTGGAGGAGAAGATTTGCTTACTCCTATAAATAGCACTCCAATTTCAGGTACTACGTTTACAGATACAAATGCGTCAGGCTGTTTTGTATACATTGTTCAAGCAATAGATGGAAATGCCTTGCCTCTCCGCTCTGATTATTCTAATGAAATTACAGTCACTAATTCCACCTCCCAAACTCTCACCCTCCACTTTACAGCCAATAAATTCACTCTCGTCTCCTTCCCATTCACAGTATCTTCACAAGACATACCAAACTTTATAAAAGCATATACATTTGATTGGACACACTTCTGGACAACCCCTACTACCT
>JAGSHR010000086.1 GCA_029855985.1 Candidatus Njordarchaeota archaeon | reverse complement strand
GCTATAGCTAGAGTCATTTTGAAAAATCCTAAGATAATTATCTTTGATGAGGCTACTTCTCAGCTGGATAGTGAGTCTGAGGAATTAATTCAAAAAGCTTTCTGGCAAATTTCCTATAATAAGACTACTATAGTAATTGCCCACCGATTATCAACAATAATAAAGGCAGATAAAATCGTGGTTATTGACAAGGGTAGGGTAATAGAAGAGGGATCCCATAAAGAGCTAATAAATAAAGAGAAAAGTTTATATCGTCAACTTTGGTTGAAGCAGACGGGGTTGGTTAATTAAGGAATAAGGGTAAAAAAATACCCCTCGGGTAAACCTGAGGGGCAGAGAGGAGATTCTTGACGTAATGGGTTTCGAATACCCAAAACCTCAAGATCTGAGTGTATTATAGCACTTAATATAGGAATGTCAAGTCTTTGATATTATTATTCCTATAATTCTAAGTGAGTCCGGTGGGACTCGAACCCACAACCAGCTGCTTAAGAGGCAGCTGCTCTGCCAATTGAGCTACGGACCCAACTTGTCAACTACATAGGTATTATACCCTACTTGAAAATTTTGGATTTTCTTTTATTTTACTAACACTAAGTCTAATCGAGTACCTAATCGAGTATAATAAAGACGAATAAGGTGGGTGTAGCTCAGTTGGTTAGAGCGCCTGTCTGTGGAACAGGAGGTCGGCGGTTCGAGTCCGCTCTCCCACCCCCAGAAAGAAGAGTTTATACAATCATAGAATAATAGATAGTATGATGAAAGTAATTTTGTACATGGCTATTTCTGCCGACAGTAAAAGATTTAATCAAATAGAACTATGGGAGATTTTGAAAAACAATTAGAAGTAGGAGGTCAAGGTGGGATTCCAGAACCTAAAACCGAAAAATTTGTGGATTCCTCAGTGGAGGCAAAAAGAAAAATTGCCGCGAAGACTGGTGAGTTTTATAACGCACTAATAGATTCTTATCTAGAAGTTAAAACTTCTGAAGAGCAACGAGAACGGACGGGTGCATTAATTGAGAGTTTGCCTGGACCAATGAAGAAACTTTATGATGAGGGGCTTCGTAGATTCCAAGAAGAACTAATGGAGAATCATGCTTTGCTCGAACAACATCGGGGCGATGAAGTACGTTATTTACTCGGTGCAGTTATGACTTCAAAAGGTATGAGCACTGAAGAAATGGAACAAATTTTCCAGCAGATTAATAAGGCCAAGTTTATCGAACCATCCCCCGGAGTTGCAATTATTCAAGTGGAGAAGGATTTTTTTAGGCTTCTAAAAGAATATGGTATTGTTCATACCGAAGCTCATGCTGTAAATTTTGGTAGCGATAATCGTGGTGAACCGAGTTTTTTGGTAATTCAACGCCTTTCATTGGAAAGAAGTATGGCCGAGGAGAAGGGGCAGGCAAAAGGTAATAGGTTTATTCGCCATGAATTTCATCACTTTATTTGGAATTTCTTACAAAGGAGAGGTGATTACTTGCGGAAGGTTGTTGAATCTTCACCAAAACGAACAAAGGCGTTTCGTTTTTTCAGAGATGAGATCGCCGCTTACATTATCGAAGGTCGCAATATTGGAAGTGTAGAGCCAGAACTTTTGGTTTATACCGAAGATAAAAAAATCTTAAGAACAGCGACTGACGCGCGAGATTTTGCAGCAATTTGTATAGATGTTGCTCGTCGAAAAGGTATTGGTCCGCAAAATTTCTTATATGCGTGTATGTCTTCCAGAAATTTTGCGGAGTTTAAAAATATTTTTGCTACCCTCACTCCTTTGGAGAAGATTGACCAACAAAGTATAGAAGCACTTTATTCAACTTGGTCTAGTAATTATTGGGCGGCACCAAAAGTCACTGAGCTTTTAGAAAGAAAAGGCCTTACAATTCCAGCAAATCTTATTGAAGAATATGGGTTGAGTCTTGTGGCATCACCTAAAATAACAACAATGGGCGAAGTTTTTTCTGAATTAGAAAATCTGAAAAGATTTGCTAAGGCAATTAAAACAGGTGCCATTGATGAGCAAGGCTTAGTAGAAAAGGTGGCTTGGAAAAGATTACCACTTCCAAAAGAAACAGTTAATGTTATTCTCAGATTGCCACGCGAACAGTTGGACAGCATTCCGCTAGATGAATCAGGTGAGGAATTTTTGAAATCTGTTGTTTCTTTTTGGAGCATAGACCAAAAATCAATCCGAGACACTTACAAGCAAATTATAAATTCGTCACCAGCTATGCGGGAAGCGTTTGAAAAAATCCGAGATGAAATTATTAAGGAAGGTGCTGAATCATATCGAAGCGAATTTAAATCAAGTGACGAAGCAATGAGAGAAGAGATAGAATCTGAAGTTCAAGAAAGAACTCAATTACTAAAGGAGTTGTGATATTGGGCGGCAATTTGGTTTCTGCTACGCCGCATATGTGACGTCATTCGGAATTTCGTTCAAAAGAGTCCAAGTTTTACCCAACCTACCTTACTTGGATCCCTGCTCTTTAGGCCAGGGAGATTCATTTTTTTATAGACTTAATACAGCCTTAACCTAATTTTGTCTTTGTCGCTGCTATCAAAGCCTAGAGCATTGGTTATGTTTTTCATAAAGATATGGTAATCCTTATCTTTTATGAACCCAAGATTGTTTCTTAGTCGCATCATCATAGATAAATCACAGAGTCTCAAATGTATCGTGACAAGTACAATTTAATTGAAAGTGGGTAGAACATATATGTAAGTATCTTTTACGCTAAAATAACATATGCGAATAATTAAAGTTGAGGCTAAAAAGGCTTTTTACCCCTCAAGGCTTCCTGGGGCTGATTATGTCATCAATCAATACATTGGCTGCCAGCACGCCTGTAAATACTGCTATGCTAAGTTTGTTAGCAGGTGGTATAACTACGGTTCTTGGGGAGAATGGGTGGTGGTTAAGGAAAATATGCCGGAGCTAGTCAAAGATAAATTTGTGAAGGGAGTAGTTTATATGAGTAGCATTAGCGATGCCTATCAGCCAATCGAGCAAAAGTTGAAGCTAACTCGGAGAATCTTACAGAATATGAATAAGAGGATTAAGCTTTCTGTTCTTACCAAATCGTCGCTTGTTTTAAGGGATATTGATATTTTTAAGCAATTTAAGAATATTGAGGTTGGTTTAACTATTAACGGTTTTCCGCTAGAGATTAAAAATCAAATAGAACCGTTTTCATCGTCGCATCTTCGGAGGATACACGCCCTAGAGAAGTTGCATCAAAATGGAGTAACGACCTACGCTTTTATTTCTCCTATCATTCCTGGCCTAGTAGATGTTAAAGGTTTGATTGACGAGACTCGTAGCTTTGTTGACTTCTATTGGTTCGAGCTTTTAAACCTTCGGCCAAGCGGAGAAGAATTTAGGACGTGGTTAAGACAAAATTACAAAAGAGCACATGATATTTTGACCGACAAAAATAAATTGTCGGAATATGTAAAGGATTTAGCAAGTCTAGTCAGGAGCACCAGAATAGCAAGTAGGGGAATTAGTGTTCATTACCAGGATATTTTGATAAAGTAGTCGACATCTCCACATTCACATTAACTTTGACAGAACAAACCTTTTATGATATTGTACTAGTACAATGAAACAAGAAGAAAAGAGATATCTTGATCAATTGATGGAAGTGTTGATGAGTGTAAAGAGCAAGGAGGAGATGGAAGATTTTCTAAGAGGGTTATTAACCCCAACCGAACTAGAAGAGATTCCTAAACGTCTTCAAATTGTCGTCAGACTCTTAAAAGGTCAATCTCAACGACAAATAGCTGATGAACTAGGTGTTGGTATAGCAACAGTTACCCGAGGTGCCAGAGAGTTGAGATCGGGCCGATTTAAAGTCGTAAAACGCCTTACATCTAGTCGGGGAAACTTAAAGTGGTGACCTCCTTCAATTCTTAAATCTGTATCTTTAATTTATACAATTTCTGTTTTTGAAGGAGGAAAAATGAAACAACGAATTTTATCAGGGATTACCCCAAGTGGTAAGGGCTTACATATTGGTAACTATTTTGGAGCGGTCAAACCTCAGGTGGAACTGCAAGATAAGTATGAAACATACTATTTCATTGCCGATTTACATGCTCTAACCACAGTAAAGGATAAAGAAACTTTAGAAAACAACATTCGCGAAGTCATTCTTGACTATCTAGCTTTGGGATTAGATCCTCAAAAATGTGTTTTCTTTCGTCAGTCGCAGGTTCCAGCCCATGCTCAGTTAGCTGTGATTTTGGCCAACTATACCCCTTATGGGCAAATGAAGCGGATGCATGCTTTTAAGGATAAACTCCAAAAAGGAGTTAAGGTAGTCTCAATTAATATGGGATTGTTCAACTACCCAATTTTAATGGCGGCAGACATTCTTTTGTATAAGCCATACGGAGTGCCGGTTGGAGCCGACCAGAAACAACATGTGGAACTAACTCGAGACATAGCTGAAAATTTTAACCGGACTTACGAAAAGAAGGTTTTTCCTTTGCCCAAGCCTTTAATCCAAAAAGAAACGGGTAGGGTAGTGGGGACCGATGGCAAGCGAAAGATGAGCAAGAGCCTACAAAATACCATCGGTATTTTCGAGGATTACCGGATAATAGAGAGACAAATCATGGGCTGTTTTACTGATCCCAATCGCATTCACCCCACTGATCCGGGAAAGGTTGAGGGCAATCCGATTTTTATTTATCACGATCTAATTAACCAAGACAAAGATGAGGTTGAAGAACTCAAACGACGGTACAGAAAAGGCCAGGTTAGTGATATTGAGGTCAAAAAAAGATTGATTGCTGCTCACAAACTGCGGTTTAAAACTGCTAGACAAAGAAGGCAAGAGCTAAAAGCAAACTATCAACTAGTTGAAGAAATCCTTGCCAAAGGCGCTCAACAAGCTAAAAGGATAGCCCAACAAACCCTGGCTGAAGTTTACTTCACTTTAGGTTTGGGAAAAGATTCAAGTCAAAAGAGATAAAATGAAAACCCTAGGTATAATTGGTGGTCTTGGACCAGATACTACCGCTGAATTTTATTTAAACATTATTCGTGGTTGTCAACAAAAAGAGAAGACTCGAAGGCCATCAATTTTGATTAGCAGTGTCCTTTTATCCTATACTCTCGAGCGAGAGGCAATTCTTAACAATAAAAGTCTAAGGCAGATTTTGCCGCTTTTAATTGTGGAGGCCAAACGACTGGAAAAAGCTGGTGCTGATTTTTTGGTTATGCCTTGTAACTCACTGCACATTTTTATAGAAAATATTAGGTCTTCTGTAGATATTCCAGTATTAAGCATCGTGGAAGAAACGATAAAGTTTCTCAAAAAGAAAAAACTGAATGAAATTGGCATCCTTTCTACAGGCATTACGGCTAAGCACAAGTTATACGCTCAAGCTTTTAGTCAAAACGGTGTTGCTTACTACGTGCCTGATAAAAGTCAACAGGAAACCATAAACAAAATCATTTATCGCTTGGTAAACGGACGCACGGAAAAGAGTGATCGAGAAAAACTCGCCGCTATTTCTGATAATCTCAGCAAAAGGGGCGCAAACGCTCTACTTCTAGCTTGTACGGATCTCCAACTATTAAATATCAGTCATCCCAACCTGCAAATCTTCGATACCATGCAAATACTAGCTGATGCGACCATCGAGGAGGTGTTAAGCTAAATAAACCTAAACTCGCTATTTGTGCAAATTTGCAATTGTTTCAGTATTAGAGGGAATTATTTTACAGTTTTGTCCTGAAGAGAAATGATAATATGCTTTTTAAATTTTAACGTTTCTTATTTAAGTTTTTGATCATAAGGTAGCGAGTTATTTATGGCCAGAATTAATATTTCTTCCTCTTTTTGCAAACCTAACCAAAGCTAAAATTAATGCCCAGAGGCTAAACCAAACAAAAAGAGCAGTAACATAAGCTCCAAATTCCAGAGTACAAATCTTCTTCTCTGATATCGTTATACCAGGAATGTGAGAAACAGTATCTATGTTGCTAAATACAATGCTAGAATGCATCAACGACGTTCCTGATAAAGCAGAAAAAATAACCACAGGTGTCAAAGGAAGCAGTAGAGCAAACAACCCTCCTATATAAAAATTTACCTTCCGGCGCAGATCAGAATTAATATGATTTTTAATAGCATATAAATAAACCGCTAATAATAGAACCTCAATCGTTCCTGACATAAAGCCAACAAAATAGGGAGTATTTGAGGGGCCAAAATGAAAAACAAAGAGGCCTAAGACTGCTGCAGCAACAAGAAACGATAAAATGATTTTTAGCCTATACGAAACGGTTAATTTTACATCTAACATAACTTTTTAAATGAGGAACGTCAAGGCAAAAGCAATAACAAAACTGCCAATTGTCCCATTGATAAATTCTACTAAGAGTAACTCGTTAGGATAAGTTGTTTGTAACCACATGTCAGAGAGGCGAGGGTAGATTTTAATACCTATCAGAATTAAACCGAATATAATTGTTTTAGAAACAATATTTGTAGGAAGAATAGGATTGATAAATGTGTAAATCAGAGTAAAGATTAGACACTGGATTAAAGTTCCAAATACGTACATCTTGAGCAAGTATTCTTTGATATTTTTCCACTTTTTAACTCCAGGATGCTTCTCGTTCTTCTTATAGATTCCTGCTACGAGAGGATTCATATATAAAACACCACCTATCACAAACCAGACAAGCGAGGTAATAAAGCCAACTTTCAGAGATGATATTAGGAAGCTTAAATTCATACTAAGAAATTATATCATTTTCGCAAATTTACAATTGCACTGCAAAATAGGCAAAGTCTATAAATATCCTAACTTTCTCACCTCAATATGGTTTAAAACAACATCTGCAGGTTGAGAGAGCATACAAACAATGATGTCGGCGACTTTTTCTTTCTTCATCATCCATTCTGCATTTTTGCCATAATGGAAGCCAGCAGATTCAAAAATTTCTGTATCCATACCTGAAGGATAAATTGCCATTACTTTGATATTATCTTTGGCATACTCCTTTCTGATGCTTTCTGTAAAGGCGCGGATAGCATGTTTGGTGGCAGTATATGGAGCAAATTCCGACCACTCATCCTCAATATCAGCGCCAACTACTGAGGCAACATTCAAAATTTGACCACCTTTTTGCTTTTTCATTATTGGGGTGACATATTTAACCATATAAATGTAGCCGAGCGTGTTAGTTTCAAAAAGCTCTCTTAACTTTTTATCTGAATGCTCCTCTAAATTTCCCTCCCACCAAATGCCAGTATTATTAATAAGGATGTCAATTCGGGTAAAGTCTTTGATTATATTCTTAATAGTGTCTTGCACCTGTTCAGGCCGAGAGACATCGCAGATGTAGCCTTCGACTTTTGTCTGGAATTTTTGCCTAATCTCGGCAACTGTTTTCTTAAGCTCCTCCTCGCCTCGAGCCAGTAAAGCAAGGTTTGCACCTTTTTCTGCTAATTTTAAAGCGACTGCTTTTCCTAAACCCTTCGACCCGCCGGTGATCAGGACAACTTTATCTTTAAGCATAATCAAGTATAACAAACAGCCTGTCTAGTTTTTAGTATCTTTCATTTGCGGAGTTATCTATTTTTTAGCAACTGCCTCTATAAAGGAGCATTTATAATCATAATAAAAGGATGAGGTTCTACGAACTCTAATCAGCTGAAATTTTCTTAGAAGGTCAATCATATAATTTTTGCTAAAAAAATGGCGAAGGTGCCCACGATGTTCATACACATTCTCCTCAATCTTACGACCTAATCCATAAAATTTATCCTGAACTGATTTACACTTCACGAAAAATAAACCATCTGGCTTTAGAACTTTATGGATGTGGTTAAAAATTTTCCTTGTAGTTGTATCATCGAAATAATGAAGACTTAGATGAGCATAAACAACATCAAAAGAGTCTGGTCTAAAACTTATTTTCGCTATGTCATTTTGAACTGCTTTTACGTTTTTAATTCCTTGACGTCTTATAACCTCCTTTAACTGACGTAGAGCATTATTAGACCAGTCCACAGCTGTAACTATTAATCCTTTCTTTGCAAAATAAAGGGAGTCCGTTCCATTTCCGCACCCAAGATCTAATAAAGTTCTGTGCTTCGGCTTTATCAACTTATAAGCTCTGCGGGCAAAACTATTTACAGGTAATCGTGCGGCTTCTTTGTTCCAATTAGTTTCCCAAAATGCTTTTTGATTCATCCTCTTTTATTATAGGAGAAAAGTAAAAGCTTCCGTGTTAGATCATGTTTTTACTTAGGAGATGTGGTTGGTAGGGTTAACTCTCGTTCCAGAGTTTATTAAAAAGTAAGCTAAATGAGGAGGCAATTTTAGAATCGTGAATAATAAGATTTAACCTGTCCCGATTGCTTTCATTAGGTATTTCTAAGCGGACTACTTTTCCATCACGAATGCTAAAAGTTAAACCTCTTACAGGTTGGTCTTTGGTTTTAACTCCAAGTTTTTCCATCTGTTTAGCTCTCAGTTTCATTTCTGGAGAGGAAAGGTTTCTAATAAAACGTACCTTAACTCCATTTTGGACTGCTTCTTCCAATAAGGCCAATAATTCTTTGTCAACACTAGTCTCATAAGTAGTGGCCTCAAAGCTAACTAAAGCATCGATGCTTTTCTTAGCTAAGCTTAGTTCTTCAACTCGGGCGGTTTTAGCTGAGTAATATCCCCATTTTATCTTGATCTTTGGGCCTCCACGAGCTAAGAAATCACCTATCTGTTTATAGGAGTAAAGCCTATATCTGGAAGGTTCATTCCTCTGTGGTACCAATTTCTTTTCTTTTTCCCAGCGTCTAAGAGTATTAGGATGGACACCGATAATTTTGGCAGCTTGGGAAATTGTTAAACCATCACTTAAATTCATGGTTAAAGTTTTTATGTTTTTATCGTTATAAAGGGTAAATGATAATCATTGACTCTAGTTAAAGTTATTTCTTATATTATAACCCAAACCTAGAGGAGTATTATGCTCAGTACATCAGCATATTTTAGCGGTGGACCAGATCTGGAGATGCTTTCAAGAAATGAGATTTCTTTATTCTCAGCTCAGTATTCTAGTCGCCAGCGTCAGATTCTAATTGAAAAAATAGCTAGCACATTTCAGGAATACGTAGTGAAGTATCTAAAACTATATCTAGAAAGTTTTTATCTCGTGGGGAGTTTCGTCTCGGGGGAAATCAGTCTGGACCGGCCGGATGTAAACTATCTATTAATTTTTAGAGGGACAACATCGCCCAAAAATTATTTAGCAATCGGCCAGATTACTCAGGCTATAGAAGCCCAGTTTGCTCCTTGGACCAGTATACGTGTAGAGTTCCGGCCTTTTCGCTATATTCTTCCCCATTACCCTCACAACTTTGAAGTTTCCCTTAACCCCATTATTATCAGCACTACCGAGATAGCCGGGATGGATGGCACAATCTTCAGCCCCTGGTTTACCCAAGCCTTGAAGAGCAATAATAAGCTACTCTTGGGGAGAGATTATCTTAAATCTTTATCTCCACCCCCTCTTAACCGCCAAATACTAAAAAGAATAGCGTCTTTTGATTTAAGCTTCTTTACTTTACCTCTATCTCGTGCGCCTGCTCAATATACTTCCTACCAAACTCATCTCTTTCTAAGTGAGGCTCTTATCAACGCCAAAAATCTGGCTTATCTAGGAGTTGAGGCGGCGATGACAGATATTGAGTTAAGTAAAAACAAATATCTGAACTACATTCATCACAAAAATAAGTTAGTTGAGTTTTATGAAGCCCGCTATTCATTAGAATCTTCTAAGATGGTTGCCACTATTTTAGAAACCCGCCAAAATTATCTTCGTTACAAGTACAGCTTTAAAAGAGCTCAAGAAATATTTTCGATAGCCCTTAAGTTAGCTTCGCTTATAAGGTTGAAGTTGAACGAGAATTTATGAAGCTAACTCTTTTTGGAGATTTGGAAGGTAAGATAGAAATAGCCAGACAGATTCTCCATTCTTCTTCTAACTCCGATGCGGTTATCTTTACAGGTGATATCCCTAACCCCGAAGTTTTCAAATATCTTCGTCAAAATAAATTAGCTGGGGGTATTGATAAGATTAAGGATGTTAAAAAAGAACTTATTGATGATACTCTGCCTGAAAAAGCCCTTAAACAGGCTACTCAGGAAGTTGTTCGTATTAATAAGACTCTTGAGGATTTACAACCGAAATTTTACGGAGTGTTAGGTAATGCTGATCTTCATCGTTATGAGAAATTTACTTCTTGGCCATTTCATCTTCTTCACAACCGCATTACCCGCTTAAGAGAGTTTTACTTAATAGGCTATAACGGACGCCCCTTCTATTCTTTTGAGAAGGATAACCCTAACGAGCCTACTTTTTCTGAATCTCAAATTTATAATGACTTAAGCGAGTTATTTTCTCAAGTAGATCCCAGTAGGACGATTCTTGTTACCCATGTTCCTCCTCATAGAATATTGGATCAAGTGGATCCCAAGATGATTTCCTATGCTCAATCTACTTATGGGGAAAAGGCCAGAAAGGGCAATATTGGCAGTTTAGGATTAAGACGCATAGTTCTGAAATATAAACCCTATCTTCATGTTTTTGGTCATGTTCATGAGAGTCAAGGTGTTTATCTTACTTCTTCGACAATATTCGTTAATCTAGGAAGTGTGGGGGAAACGCATCAGATCTGCAGGATCAATCTTAAGCCGTACCATTTCCAACTTAACTTTACTCTTTTATATAGTTAACTAACAAAGGTGTTAAAAGTGTTTTTCTTACCTTCCGAGGTTGACAAAGATAACCAACCTCGGAGGTTAACTTAACTATATTGTATTCCATTTTGACCTTTAAGTTACAATAAAAATACAGCGGGAGTAGCTCAGTTGGTAGAGCGTCACCCTTCCAAGGTGAAGGCCGCGGGTTCGATCCCCGTCTCCCGCTCATAAAAAACTTAAAGTCTCGGGGAGTGGCGCAAATGGCTAGCGCACACGCATGGGGTGCGTGGGGTTGCGGGTTCAAGTCCCGCCTCCCCGACTGAGAGAAGTGGGGGGATATACTCTGACAGAATCTTGTCTCTTCTTGAAAGTTAAGGGATAATAACTTATGGCTCTGAAGTTAATTCTGGAAGATTATCTCCAAGTTTCTTCTCTTCACAAAATCTACTATGCGGAGGATGGTCGTTCTGACGGTATTCCTATTTTATTTATTCATGGCGGTCCAGGTAGTAAAAGTAAAGTAAACCATCTTGATTTTTTGCCGGATGAAGTTTCTTTTCGAGCTATTCTTTTCGACCAGCGAGGCTGCGGCCAAAGTTTACCTCCGGGTGAGGTGAGGGAAAATACTACCTCGGATTTGATTGAAGACATTGAGAAACTTCGCCGCCACTTAGGAATTAAAAGATGGTATGTTACTGGTGGCAGTTGGGGGTCGACCCTGGCTTTACTTTATGCTCAAGCTTTTCCCCAGAAAGTTGAAGGGTTAATTTTAAGAAATATTTTCCTAGCTCGTCGGAAGGATATTAAGTGGCTTTACTCCTCCTCGGGAGCTAAACAGTTCTTCCCCGATAAGGCGGCTTTTGTTGAGTCT
>JAGSHR010000285.1 GCA_029855985.1 Candidatus Njordarchaeota archaeon | reverse complement strand
TTTGTAAAAACAGGTACAAACCAGGGCTTAATGGACCGCAGAAAAGAAATTAATTGCAACTTCTCCCCTTCTTCTTTTTTGTTATTTGGGGTACCAATATGCAAAAAGTCAATATCAGCCAGCAAAGCTAACACTCCCAAGACCTCCATAGATATAAATCTTTCAATTGTCCAGTAACCAACCCTATGTCCCCAGACACAGATATCGGGAAATTTTTGCTTTAGACGAAGAATAGGCCTGAATCCTGTTATAAGAAAGTCAACCATCACAATCTCAATACCGGAATCGAGCAACCTCTCTAGAAAGTAATAATCATGAACATAATGAGTGATGTTAGGGATATAATTTCCATTCCCCTTAATTACAGATTGAATAATCTGCGCCTCTCTCAATAATTCTTCCTTTGAAACGAAAAAGGTTTCGTCTTCCTTGAGCAAATTTATTCCCATAGCGGTAAATTTCTCAGCCATCTTGATCTTATCTCTTAGCGAGTAATGATAATATGGCTTAAAAATCGTACCTAGAAGAGGTTTTTTCTGAGATGTCCTTTGAAAATAGATCGGTGCTATCTGCTGGCTTTTAATTTGCCGAAGATAAGATGAATTAGAAATATCTATGGAGATTAACCGTAACTCACCGAAATCCAATAAATTGTACAAGAATGCTACTAACAGCTTCTCAAATATATAGTCTTTTCCCAAAAAATCGTCATCTACGTCAATGACCAGAAAATTGTCCATCTTCTTCAAACTAATCCATCGTAGTTCATCACCCCATAGAGGTATGGTCTCTTCTCGATCATGATAAAGTGCAAAAGCTGTGCCATACTCTATCTCATTCGCTAATATAGTGTATTGTATAGATTCACAGAGTTCGTACTTCAACCTAATAGTACCCATACCTATCTTCCTCCCAATAACTACATTGAAATATCAAAGTCTATCTTTCAAAAATCTCATTCTTTGTGGTTGCTTCAAAACATATGACAATACGGTTCTTCTTCCGGGACGTGTTTGTATCGCAGCCTTGACAAGAAATGACGCATCAGGGATTTCACGAATCCATTCTATTTCTTGCGGGGAGACCAAACCCGTTTCTATTCCTTTGCTAACTACTGTCTTTAAATCTAAACCAAAGCTACTCCATTCCGGAAACATTGCAAGAGAAATGCAAGTGCCCAAGTATACTGCCTTGCCATGCGGTACTTGGAGTGTTCGTTCTAAAATGTAAGCAATAAGATGATCGATTCCACACCCAATTTGATGATCTCTATTTATGCGCATGATGATACATTTAAAAATCAAGGATATAGAGAGCTTTTTCAAGAAGAGTTCGTAATCTACTTTATATTCTCTATTAATATTAACAAACAAATCAGCTATAAAGGCAAGCAAGTTATCGGGAGGATTTATGTTTCGGCTTTCAAAATAATCCACTATTGAGGTATAAAACCCTACGAATTCCCCTAATCCCAACAAGTTTGATGAGGGCGGAAGCTCTTTCAGGATTGCCGTATCAACAATTGTGCGCTCGGGAAAAACACATCTGTACGATGCTGTACTTGTTGTATCACTACATCTATTAGTGCAAAAAGAGTCATTAGCCAACGGTATTGGTACTGTAATCAGCCGAGCACCAGTTTGGCTACTTATCTTTTTCGCCAGATTATGCATCTTAAATGAACCTATGGAAATCAAGCACCCCCCTTGGTCTAAGACGGTGTCTTTAGATAATGGAATCAACTCCCGTAAATAACTATCTATCAAGACTTTGCAAGGATCTGGCTCTGCCAGTGCCTTATCTAAGACAGCACTACC
>JAGSHR010000257.1 GCA_029855985.1 Candidatus Njordarchaeota archaeon | reverse complement strand
TTGTTATTGTATACATAATAGTTGAGAACGTTATTGATGGGCTTCGAAACGGTTTCAATGAGTTGGGCATCAATAACGCTATCAATTCGACAACATTAGCTATCACGGTTGCGTTATGGGTAACCTTATGGTTCGCTTTTAGTTACTGGGAAAGTGGATCTGTTTCTAGAGCTAGAAGTTTGGCTACCACAGTATTTTTAGCTACGTTAACGAGCTTGTTTATATACTATATGGTAATTGCTTATATCTAACACAAAATTTTTTATTTGTAAACTTGTGAAACCAAATAAATGCATCAAGTTTAATATACATACTTTACCAAGTTCCAAATGAATTGGAAGATGTTGAAGCTGTGTTATCGTTGGGATTTTTTTGATTAAGATGGGGGAAGGAAGGGGCAAGGATTGTACGTCATTGATATACATGCACATCCAATTCCAAACATAGTGAAACCTGAGAACCTAGTGGCAATAATGGATAAACTCAAAATAAAGAAGATGGTTTTGTTAGCGATCGATATTGGACCAGAAGACATGAAAAACGGAAAACTCGAGGCAAACATCTATAAGGCATTTCAGTTCACTTCAATAGGCAATATACCAAAGCTTGTTCTTGAAGCAAGAAAATTTATAGAGTTTGCAAGCACCCCTAATGAATATGTTTACAATTTCACCAAGATTTATCCAAAAAGGTTTGTTGGTTTTGGGTCCATAAGTCCCTATCGAAAAATAACTGAAATATTGAGTTTTTTCAAAATGTTTGATGAGTATGGATTTAAAGGCTTAAAAGTTATACCAACACTTCAGCAATTTGACCCAGAAAAAAACGAGAACTTCGAAGTTATTTGGTCCAAGGCGCATGAAAGAAACTATGCGATCCTTGCCCATACAGGATTTGACCCTGGACCCTGGGAATACTTCCCCTTAAGTATAATAGCTAGACCCTCCCGATATGAAAAGTTGATAGCCAAGTACGATAACCCTGTTATTCTCGCGCATGCAGGCAGTTACTCCGCTTATTACCCTGGTCTATGGCACAATGAAGCCCTCGAACTTGTAAGTAAATACGAACACGTTTACATGGATGTATCCGCAGTATTTTACTTGACCAGAGACGAAAAAGTCGTAAAAAAATGGAGGGATTTATCCATAATGGATAAAGTGTTGTTTGGATCTGATTACCCCGCTGTAGAGGGGTTAACTTTGCATGACTCTATCGATCTAGTTAAGTCTTCCCCCGTTCTAACCCAAAAAGAAAAAGAGATGATCCTCTATAAGAACTCAGAAAAACTCTTCCATGTCTTAAAAGTGTAGAAAGCTTTTTTTGTTTTTGAAAGAAATTAAAAGGTGTTAAAATATGGATTTTGAATTAACTGAAGAGCAAGAGATCTTCAAAAACTCGGTTAGAGAATTTGCTGAAAAAGAAATTATGCCCCTAGCAAGAAAAATGGATGAAGAAAAGCACATACCCCCCGAAATAGTAAAGAAGGTAGCTGAACAAGGAATTCTCGGCATGACCTTCCCAGAAGAGTACGGGGGACAAAACTCCGGATTCTTCTTAGCAACATTAGCAATAGAAGAATTAGCTAGAGCAGAATTGAGCATGTCACTGCCCGTCTTAGTGCTTGTAACAAACTCTTGGGGATTCATATTCAGCAGATACGGAACAGAGGAAGCAAAAGAGGAAATCCTCCCCAAGGTCACAAATGGAGAAGCTGTAGTGGGAATCGCATCCACCGAACCACATGGCGGCTCGGATGTTGCAGGTATAAAAACTAAAATGGAGAAAAAAGGAGACAAATGGGTTATCCGCGGCGAGAAGGTCTTTATATCGGGTATAAGAGAAGCGAGAGAGATTGGTGGTGGCCACGTAACATTGGTTAAAACCAATCCGGAAGCCGGTCATAGAGGAATCTCCCTCGCATTCGTTCCAATGAATGCACCTGGAGTGGAGATCACAGTTTATGATGACATGGGTAGAAATGGCTTATCAACTGGCGGAGTTATCTTTGAAGATGTTGAGATACCTGAACATTACCTCATAGGCGAGCTAAATAAAGGATTTTATTATGCAATGGAAGGCTTTAATGATGCAAGAGTGCTTGTAGCAGCTGCCACAATAGGTGCTGCAGAGCGAGCTTTAGAACTTGGGAAAGAGTGGATTACTGAGAGGAAACTCTTCGGTTACCCAATCGCAAAATTCGAAGGTATACAATTTGAATACGTTGAGGATTGGATAAAGCTTCAAAATGCTAAGCATTTAGTTTACAGAGCTGCTTGGACAATAGATAGATTCTATAGAGGGGAAGCGAACAGATCTGAGGTAAACAAGTATGTTGCTGCGGCTAAATATTATGCCCCTCAAGTATCATTTGAAATCATTAAACATGCTATGATGTGGCATGGTGCTATCGCTTATACAAAAGATATTGAATTGGAAATGGCTTTCAGAGGCGTGTTCAGTTACGTTATCGGCGCGGAAGGCGCCATGAATGTAATGAAGATTATATTGGGAAGAGAGCTTTTAGGTAAGGAATTCATGCCATATAAATAAACCTTTTTCCATTCATTTTTAAACTTCTAAGACTACTCTTTCTTTGACACATCCATGGGTGAACTAGCAGTGATATCAGTAGTTATACCAACATATAATGAGAGGGAGAATTTAGAGGAACTAGTGAAACTGATACATGAAAATCTGAAAGACAAAGAATATGAGATCGTTATTGTGGATGATGATAGTCCTGACAGAACGTGGGAACTGGCTCAAGAACTATCAAAATCTTATCCTATTAGGGTCATAAGGAGAATGAATGAAAGAGGGCTTGCTACTGCTGTGATAGAGGGTATACGGAACTCCAGGGGTAATATTATTGTTGTGATGGATGCTGACCTGCAGCACCCCCCCGAGAAAATACCTGAACTGGTAAAGCCTATAGAGGAAGGCACAGCTGATATAGTTATAGGAAGCCGCTATGTGAAGGGGGGTGGAGTCAGGGAATGGAATCTTATAAGAAGGCTTATATCGAGGGGTGCAACTCTCCTTTCCCACGTTGCAATACCACGGCTTAGGGAAATCAAAGATACTATGTCGGGATTCTTTGCGATTAAGAAGGAAGTTGTTGAAGGCGTGGAACTTAAACCAAGGGGCTATAAAATTCTACTTGAAATTCTTGTCAAAGGCAAATGGAAAAGGGTAGAAGAAGTACCTTACATTTTCGGTGAACGCCAGAGGGGCAAAAGCAAACTGGGCAAGAAACAAATTATCGATTACGTGAAACACCTTATAGCGCTAGCACTTTGGACGGGTGACTTTTGGAGAATATTTAAATACGTTCTCGTTGGAATTAGTGGGTTAATCGTTAACTTAACAATCCTCTACATGCTTGTTGATTTTAGTTTCATTTCAAAGATAGCAGCTTCATTAAATATTAAACCGTTCCCCAAAATTGAATATACGTTCCCCCTTCTAAACATAACGTTCACATTAACGTATGAAAAATTCCTAATGATGTTGGCGGCTGCAATAAGTATTGAAATATCAGTGATTTGGAACTACACACTCAATAACATGTGGACTTTCAAAGATAGAAGACAAAGGGGCAAAAAAATCTTAAAGGGCCTGTTGAAATTTAACCTCGTAAGTTTAGGCGGTATAATAATTAACCTTACCGTGTTTACATTATTACTAGTAATCCTCAACATTAGCTATCTTATAGCAGAGACGATCGCCGTGTTCGTTGCATTCGCATGGAACTTTATAGTAAATGATTATTGGACATGGGAACTAAACAATGATTAGAAACCGACAAAAAGAAAGATATTAAAAATTTTTTACAAATCCATTTTGTCTCCTGGATTTAGCACTACGATTTTTGTGGGTAATCCCTTTGCCTCCACGTGTTTTTTGAATTCTTCTGGTGTTCCCCATAATACCGGGAATGTACCGTAGTGCATCGGTATCGCGATCTCTGGTTTTAGTAATTCAACTGCTTTAGCTGCCTCCCTAGGACCCATAACGAAGTGTCCACCGATAGGAAGCAAAGCTACTTTAGGAGAGTAAAGCTCACCGATTAACTCCATATCCTTGAAGACTCCCGTGTCTCCAGCGTGATAAATTGAGCCCTCTTTACCCATAACGACTACGCCTGTTGGTGCTCCCCTACCCGAAGAGTGGAATGCTGGAGTGAACACAACTGTGAGATCATTATCCAACTTAACAGGACCGCCAATATTAGTACCGATGGCTTTCTCAACTCCCTGCTCATTCGCGTATTGCGCGATTTCAAATATTGCAACTATTGTTGCACCTGTTTTTTTAGCTATGTCAAATGCATTTCCAAGGTGGTCCCCGTGATCATGTGTTACAAGTATGTAGTCAACGTTTTGGAATTCGTCAACCTTTGCTGGTGACTGGGGATTCTCTATCCATGGATCAATTAAGATTTTCTTTCCACTCACTTCTAGTTCAAAAGCGGAGTGTCCTAGATATTTCAAGTAACCCATTTTTTATACACCTTTAGAAACAGTTTATTGGTCAATAATATTTTTTATGTTAAATTAACTAAAAATATTATTGAAGTACTCCACCTTGTTCTCTCGTTGATTACTTTGGAATGGCTTAGTTGGTGATGTTCGTGGGTGAAGTTGAGTTACTAGATACATTAAAAAATGTTTTAGAGGAATATGTCGATCGCGATATTGTTATTCGACTAGAGACTAGCGATGATGAAGATGATTATAAATTAAGCAAGAAGATAATTAATATCCTCAAGCCAACCGAGGAATTCGCAGAAAGAAAGGAGGAACCCAAGGAGCTTTTCTTACGAGAATACAAGGTGAGAGGCAATCTAAAAGAAATAGCCTATAAGGTTCTTACTAGGGTCAATGATTGTTTTGAAGCAGAAATAGAAAAGGACAAAATAACCGTGAGAGTAATAAAATGCCCCCCTTGTAAAGAGGGAGCAGTAACAGAGATCAAGAACAACTATTACCTAATCTCTGGTGGACGGATAATAGAGAAGGTTGATGACAATTTGTTCAGAGTATACACTTGTAGGGTGAGACCACCATCCTCTTAAGCAAAAAAAGGAGTGAAAAAGAAAAATTTAGAGCAACTTTGCATTGATAGCAACGATGACCGTACTCAAACTCATTAAAATCGCCCCAACAGCCGGGGATAACAACAAACCAACTGCAAGTAACGCCCCAGCCGCCGCAGGAATCATTATCACATTATAACCTGTTGCCCATAATAAATTCTCAACCATTTTCTTATATGTTCTCCTCGATAACTCGATTATTTTCGGTATATCCAACGGATTGCTTTTAACTAATATTATATCGGCGGATTCTATGGCTAGATCAGTCCCAGCACCTATAGCAATACCAAGGTTCGCTTGCGTTAATGCTGGTGCATCGTTTATACCATCACCAACCATTGCAACTTTACTTCCATTGGATTTTGACCTACTCCCCACTCTGAAGCGCGGGGATTCTTTGGGCACCGATAAAAGTCGGTGCCTCGGGGCGGCCAAACCCCGTTACCCCTATCCACCCCACTCCACGTGGGCCAGACTCGGGGTTATCGCCTTTTAATAATGGCCT
>JAGSHR010000171.1 GCA_029855985.1 Candidatus Njordarchaeota archaeon | reverse complement strand
GGGATTTTTCAACTTTGCCTCCTAGGGTTTGGGCTAGGAGCTGGTGGCCATAGCATATTCCAAGAACTGGTTTCCCTATCTCGAGTATTTTCCGGGTTACAGTGGTGTGGCTCGCCTGGTACACGCTTCCGGGCCCGCCGCTTAGTACGAAGCCCTTATAGTCCGATGGGTCTATTTCTTCGTCCGGCTTGGCGATCTTGGCTAGTACTCCCAGTTCCCTTATCCTCCTTGCTATTAGGTGGGCGTACTGGCCCCCGAAGTCTATGACAAGTATTTTGTCATGCATTACTGTTAAACCCGCACCTTCTACTGTTTTAAGTTTTAGCTTATTAACGAAGCGATTTTTGGTTTACTATATCCAAGCTATAGAAAAACCGGGTATAGTTAAACCAATGATTGTTAAACATTTTTATCTTTATTAAAATCATTACTTATAGTTTGGTAAATCTGAAGATATCTAGTATGTTATATATAGATAGTATGTTTTGGTGCATAGCATGCCTCGAACCAGAACAACTTACAAAGACTGCGAGAAAAAGGTTAGAATTATAGAAGGAGGCTTAATATGGGATCAGGTAGTTGACAAAATTATGACTGAGAAAGATCTAATGAGTATAAAAGAAGCGGAACACGGGCCAGAGAAAGTAGCTAATATAAAATTCCCCGATTGCGTTTGGCATAGAGTTAAGTGCAATCATGTAGTAGTTGAATCCAAGTCGAGCTCCATAAGTAAGGCATTAAAACAATTAGAGAATTTCGCTAGAAACTTTCCAGAAATACATAGCAGAGTTGATGCTTATATAATTGAAATCGAGGAAAACCCTAAAAAGATAAGGCGATTTATGAAACTTGAACCATTCAAAGAAAGAATCAAACTTTATGTTCCTTATAGAAATTTAGGTAGAATTAAAAAACCCTGGGATATAAACGGGAAACGTCTACTCATTAGAATTGTCAAGGCCACGTAAAATTTGCATTAAATCTCTCTTAATATATTCCCTAGCTCTCATTTCTATATTGCTCTTTCTAGTCTCAAGAACTTTTACAGCGAAAGGCCTCAACAAGTCCTCGACTAGTTTATTGAACAAACCCGTCAAAGTTTCATTTTCAGACTCTATAATGATGCTGGCTATAGAACTAATGGAAGCAAATTCCTTCAACCTTTTACTTCTCAGATACGCATCATATTCTGCAGTATTACCAATCATCGATACAATTAAATCTCTTCTGTATGGTAAATAATAGTCAAACAGGTCTGCTGCCTCGGGATCAAAGTCTCTTTTATATGCTAAAGTGTCAATAGCGTATGATAAGAGCCTTTGTTTAGTTGGTAACCACACACTTTTAGCTAAGGTAATATCTTCTAAAGCATCTGGATTCCTACCAATTACAGCACGATCTACAGTGAATCCATGGCCCTGGATTTTTTTATTCATCGAACCTACTTGAACAAGCAGGTCTCTAATTGTTGGATAACCTAATACATTCAAAGAATCCTCTAGTGTCTCGATTATTTTCTCTTCATAAACCCAGTCATATGAATCAAGTTCTATTGAAGCCATGCCTACCTTCCCATTTGAAACTAACAAGTAAAATGGAACGCTTGGCTTTCCAGGTGGGGAATATGTGAAGTCTAAACTTATATATGTCTCATATAATGTCCCCCAGGCTTGTCTAGCGTTTAATAAGAGTTTCTCTAATATATTAGTAACCTTGCCAATAACACCTGCACCACTAATTCTTGAATCATAAACGATAGGCTTTTCCTTTACTTCCGAAGATTTTATTGGAAAATACCTGTAAATAGAAATTCTATTTATTTCTAAGTAGCTTCCAGCTCTAGTAAATGGGGTTAAAAGCTCTATAGATGAAATCGCCTTTTTTTCCACAGCATCATTATAAGGAATGAATGGAACGCCCGTTCGCCTCATTTTAATATATAGACCCAACTTAATACACCGTTAAGTTGATAGGTAGCATATATTCAGCTATAATTATGTTGGAGATACGGGAAATAATCTTTTCCAATAGATCTCATTAACCAGGAACTAAATTATTTTGATACACGCCACTGTTTCTCGTTGTTCAAGAAGGATAGGATAAACTGGTTATCATAAACGTTTTGCCACTGATTTATTTCAACTGATTCTTACAAAGTTCCTTTATTATAGCTTCCCACACGGTACTCTTTGTTTTATGCATATGGTAGGAGATGGCGTGGTCCCCCGGGGGGGAGTTGAACCCCCGACCACCCGGTTTCTGCGCCCACTTGGGTGTCTCACTACAGCCGGGCGCTCTGCCGCTGAGCTACCGGGGGATCCGTTGGGTGTTCTCGTTTCACAT
>JAGSHR010000128.1 GCA_029855985.1 Candidatus Njordarchaeota archaeon | reverse complement strand
TCTAAATCCATATTTCGTTAATCAATATTTTTAAATTCTATTTTGTGCATATTTTGATTATGGCTAAGGATGTGGGGAGTTTTGGGGGTTCCCCGAATGGAGCCGAGCCTGGTGACGTGTCCTCGATGAACCCGGAGGGGAACGAGGGTGATGTGGCTCAAGGGGAAGTTGGGTAGATTTGTCCAACTTCCCCAGACCCCTAAAAACCCAAAACTCTTTTTGGTGAAATATATGAATAGAAACCTACTCATAGGGATAATCGTTGTAGTAATAATTGTTTTAGGCGGGATCGGATATTTCCTAATGCAACCCCCCTCAGGACCAACAACAAAAGACACAATAGTCATTGGAACAACAGATAAAGTTATTTCTCTCGATCCCGCCGAAGCATACGATTACATGTCCATAAATGTTATACAAAACGTCATGGACGGACTATTCAGGTATAGGATTGGAACAACTGAATTAGAACCGGATCTAGCTGAGAGCTACACAGTAAGCGATGACGGACTAGTGTACACATTAAATATAAGGCAGGGTGTAACTTTCCATGACGGCTCACCACTAAACGCAACAGTAGTAAAGTGGTCCATCGATAGAGCCATCCAAATGAACGGAGACCCAGCATTCCTTCTAAGTGAAGTCGTAAACAGAACAGAGGTAACCGGGCCTTACCAAGTCAAAATCTACTTGAAGTACCCCTTCTCCGCGTTCCCATCAATCCTAGCATTCTCAGTAGCATACCCCGTTACACCAACCGCATACTCCACTGATGAGTTCATGACTGATAACATAGTTGGAACAGGACCCTTCAAGCTCGTTGAATTCGTGAGAGACCAAAAAATAGTGTTAGAGAGGAACGATAACTACTGGGATCCCACCTACAAGCCAAAGGTTAAGAGGATCGTCATAATGTTCTATGAGACATCAACAGCGTTAAAGCAAGCTTTAGACTCTGGACAAATCGATATTGCATATAGGACACTGACACCAGAGGACATTAACGGTTACATAAACAACAACGGGACAAACTTCTACATTCTCGAAGCACCAAGCCCCGTTATCAGATACCTAGTCATAAATGTTAACAGGGTTACCAACGTCAAGGTTAGACAAGCATTAGCAGCCGCTGTAAACAGAACCGCCATAGTTGAGCAAGTTTTCTTAGGACAAGCAGAGAACCTATATAGCATGATACCAAAGGGAATGTGGAGCCACATAGATGCATTCCTATCCCAGTATGGAGAGGCAAACATCACGTTAGCAAGACAGTTACTGCAAGAAGCGGGTTACTCAGAAACAAACAAATTGGAGATCGACCTATGGTACACACCTACTCACTATGGACCAACAGAGGAAGATGTAGCTCAAGTTATTAAAACGGCTTGGGAGAGCACGGGAATGATAACCGTAAACGTAAGATCAGCTGAATGGGCTCAATACAGGGACAATTGGAGAAACGGAGTAATGGACGTTTTCCTATTGGGATGGTACCCAGATTACTTGGACCCCGATGACTACGTGTTCCCATTCCTACACTCTTCAGGTGCCGCTTCACTAGGTTCATTCTACAATGACTCAACAATGGACAAATTATTGGAGGATGCGAGGAAGACATCCAATATAACTGAAAGAACCGAGTTATACAAGCAAGTTCAAGAGAAATTGGCTGTGGATGTTCCATACATACCATTGTGGCAGGCCAAACAGTACGTTGTATTCAAGATCGGTATAAAGGGAGTAATCTTAGACGCGACTCAGATATTCAGATATTATACACTTTACTGGGAAGAATCTGGGAGCTCGGGAACACAGGGTTCAATTATAACAACCTATGTCTCGAGAAAACTAATTTAACACAAATTTTTTCTACTTTCTTTTTCTACTTATTTTTGATAAGACAAAGTGTTTTTGTAAATTTTTTAGAGGTTTTTGTTAATGGCTTCTCTAAAGAGATACATACTTATTAGGTTCCTAGCATCGATTCCCATGCTCTTTATACTATTAACAATAGTGTTTATTGTACTTCGATGGCTCCCAGGTGACCCCATAAGTGCACTATATGGTGGAAAACTACCACCCGAGTACGAAGAAATGCTTAAAAAGAAATTATATCTTGATAGGCCCCTATATGAACAGTACATCATTTATCTGTCAAAGCTTTTTCAAGGAGATTTTGGAACTTCCACTTACACCAAGCGGCCCGTGGCTATTGAGATCCTAGAACGATTGCCCGCAACAATAGAGTTAACGATTTATGGGTTATTAATCGCTTTGGTCATAGGTATTTCCTTTGGGACGTGGGCTGCCCATAATCGCGGTTCTCTAGTTGATAAATTTGTTAGGGTTTACTCCATCGTTGTTTACGCTTTGTTCATCCCTTGGTTTGGAACGATTCTCCAATACATTTTCGGGGTAGTTTTCAATGTACTTCCAGTAGGTGGTAGATTAGATGCAACGGTTGATGTGCCTCCGAGGGTTACGGGGATGTATACGATTGATGCATTAATTGCTGGTCGATTAGACATTTTTGTTAATGCTGTTCAACATCTAGTTTTACCGTCAATTGTTCTAGGCTTGGTATTGAGCGGCATATTTGTAAGAATAACTAGGGAGAACATGATCGTTGTGTTAAAGAAAGACTTCATTAGTTTTGCTCGCGCAAGGGGAATAAAAGAAAGCAGAATTCTATGGAGACACGCGCTGAAAAACTCTCTGATCCCAATAATCACAATGTTCGGTTTACAGTTTGCCTTACTATTAGCGGGTGCAATCCTAACAGAAACCACGTTCTCTTGGCCAGGTGTAGGCAGTTACCTCATGCTTAGAATCCAGTATCGCGATTATCCCGCGATCCAAGGCGTTATCACTGTATACGCGTTGTTGGTTATCCTAGTGAGCCTAGTGGTCGACATCGTTTACGCTATGATTGACCCTAGGATCAGATACTAGGTGGGGTGTATATGATAAACTTTTCCGAGTTAAAAGATACCCTATGGGGGAATATCAAGAGCATTAAGAAGCCAAAATCAGAGGCAGACTGGTTCATTTGGATCGGAGGTATCATTATTGTGTTCCTTATATTTATTTCGATATTTGCGCCATGGATTTCCCCATATGACCCAACCGCCCAATTTGTTGGAACCGCGTATGAACCTCCATCGTGGCAACACCTCATGGGAACCGATAAATTTGGAAGAGACATGTTCAGCAGAGTCTTGTGGGGTGGAAGAACCCCATTAATAATTGGACTCATAGCCACAATTTTCTCATTTTCGATAGGCGTACCGCTCGGTTTAATCTCTGGTTACGTTGGTGGTGCTGTTGATCGAGCATTATCCTTGGTCATGGATAGTATTTACTCTTTTCCAGGACTTATTCTCGCGATAGCTTTAGCGACTCTTCTCGGTGCTACAATATTAAACGTGACTATAGCTATAGCAGTAATTTACGTTCCAACGTTCTTTAGGGTTGTTAGGGGTCAGGTTCTCTCAATCAAAGAGGAATTATACGTTAAGGCTGCTGTCTCGATCGGAGCAAATCACTGGACCATCATGGGAAAATACATATTCCCGAACACGATCCC
>JAGSHR010000275.1 GCA_029855985.1 Candidatus Njordarchaeota archaeon | reverse complement strand
TAATTAAAAAAGATCCCAGAAAAACAACCACGCATTCCATATGGTGTCAAAAACAGAATCTAAAATTTTTTAAAGCGATTAATAAAATTTCGCGTGGATTCACCTTGGAATCGAAGAGGAATTAAATGGTTTTTCTCCTTGTTAGATATGTGTTTATAGTTCACCTAGTCCAACGCTTCTTTATCTTTACATAGTCGCTGGGTTTGTGTTGGAAACCCTATAAAATTTCTTTAAGAAGTTAATATTTCATCTATCTATTTAATTTAGGTTAAATTGTTTCTTTGGGGGGTTCGTTTTTTGATTTGGAAGATTCTCTCTTGGAATGTTAATGGGTATCGAGCAGTTTTAAGGAAGGGTTTTCTTGATTTTATGAGGCGAGAGAGGCCCCATGTAATGTGTATTCAAGAGATTAAGCAACATGTTCCACCAATGACGCTTGGTGAGGGACTCGAGGACTATGAGATCTTTTGGTTTGCCGCGAAAAGAAAGGGATACGCTGGAACGGCAACCTTCTCATTGATTAAACCAATAGATGTAATGTACGGGATAGGTGAGGAAATCGCTGACAGTGAGGGTAGAGTTATAACCTTGGAATTCAAGGACTTTTACTTGATTAACGTTTATTTCCCAAACGCGCAGAGAGGTTTAACGAGGCTGGATTACAAGTTAAAATTCAACGAAGTTTTTCTCAACTACCTAGAAGACTTAAGGAAGAATAAATCATTAATTATTTGTGGTGACTTTAATGTTGCCCACAAGGAGATCGATCTAGCGAGACCCAAAGACAACGTTAAAAACGCGGGGTTCACACCTGAGGAAAGAAAATTCATGGATAAACTGCTATCAATGGGGTATATTGATACCTTCCGTTATTTTCACCCTGATGAACCGGGGCACTACACTTGGTGGACGTACAGGTTCAATGCGCGGGCTAGGAACATTGGTTGGAGAGTAGACTACATTATTATAACAGAGGACCTGCTACCAAAACTGAAAGATGCATTCATAATGAAAGACGTGATGGGTTCCGATCACGCACCAATCGGGATTTTAATAGATTTATGAGAATCGGGGTCTGGGGAAGTTGGACAAATCTAGACAAACTTGGACAAATTTACCCAGCTTCCCCTTGAGCCACATCGCCTTCGTTCCCCTCTAGGTTCATCGGGGACACATCACCAGGCTCGGCTCCATTCGGGGGAACCCCAAAACTCCCCACATCCTTAGCCATAATCAAAATATGCACAAAATTGAATTTAAAAATATTGATTAACGAGATATGGATTTAGATTTGTTATAACTTTAACTGGATCACATTTTTGGATTTCTACTTGGGTAAGTTTGTCCAACTTTGGGTAGATTTGTCCAAGTTTTCGCTTTCAGTTTGTGACGGCATCGCAAATAGTTCAACGTATGAGTGGGGAAATACTGTTAATTCGCTATAATTTCATGTTTGGGTTCGCAGTTCGCTTAGTTTTTTAATAAACCCACTATTGACCTCGTAGCACTCATCTATTATGTCAGACAATAAGTCGAGATTGTGGCCCGTTAAAACTATGAGTTTTCCCCCTGCTGACAATTCTCTTATTAGGTCTTTCACGATCTCCACGTACCTTAATGAAAGGTTTGCGAATGGTTCATCCATTAGAACAATTTTAGGATCATGTACCAAGGCCGAAGCAATCATCACTAACTTTTTTTGACCGAAGCTTAAATGCCTAGTTTTGTGGTCAAGAAGATGCACAATGTCTAACCTATCCGCGATCTCAAAGACTTTTTCTTCGTAGTTATCCCAATTCAATTGTTTTACTGTATAACCTATCTCATCCTTGACGTAAAGATTGAATATTTGATCGTCTGGGTTTTGAAAAACAAAACCAATATTCTTTTTGGGGTATTTTTGGGCTGGAATTGAATTAATGAGAATTTTCCCTTTTTCGGGTTCTAGTAACCCGGCTAAAAGGTACATTAAAGTTGATTTCCCTGAACCAATCTCTCCTATTATACCATAAATTTTTCCGTCAGCAAATTCCGCGTTAACGTTTTTAAAAATGTATTGCTGCTTACCATACCTAAACCATACGTTCAAAACACGAATGTTAACACTACACACACAATCACCCCATAAATCAGCACATCAATCTTATCAAAAAGTTTTGTCTTCGGCACTCGCAGACCCCCTCTCAAACTCATGCTCATGAAAAGTTTTTTGGCCTTAAAACTTGATCTTATTAGGGCATCGCCCACGATACTTGAGTTAACTCTCCATAACTCAAACCTAGAGCTTGTCAAAACCCTAATTGACCTTGAGAACATCATCTTCAAGTACTCGTTCACTATTAACGTGATACTCCAAACTGTTAAGTATAAAACCTTACAAAATATCTCGGGAACCCCAAGTGTCCTCAATCCCCTAATATAGTTCCAAACACCTAAATAAACTATACTCGCTGTCGCCGTGATATTCGCTAAAACAACCCTTAAAACAAATACTTTCGCTGTTGCAAATTCGCCCCTAAATATAAGGGGAACGGTTATTACAAGTGATAAGAATACCAGAAATAAGATACTCTTAAAAATAGTTTTAAATCCCTTCCTTTTCCCTCCCGTAAACACTAAGACTGCAACATAGAACATAATAAATATTATTGTAGTATTACCAATTGTCTCACAAAATACTCCAACCAAAAAAGTTAGAAAAAAAGAAGAAATTATAATGCAAGTAGGAGAGAACAGCGGTTCTTTATTATCTCGCTCTATGTACTCAAGTGTTTCCACTATTTCGTTTACAAATTTCCTTGTCAGTTTGCTCATGTTTAACCCCTGTGACTCTTTATTATTATTGGGATGTAACCTATGGCGAGGATTAATAGAACGCCAATTAAACCGGATACTATGTATCCCAGCCAATCTGGTAGGCTTGGGAATGTGTAATCTGTGAATGGTGTTTCATATGTTTGTGTTTCATTTAACCCGAATTTTTCAGCTACCACATCGAGTGGTTCATGGTACCCTACCAGATCCGCTAGGTATACTCCAAAAATGGGGCTCACTAGTAATAGGATTAGTATCACCTTAAATGCCTTTTTAAATCGGGTTTTTTCACTGGTTTGCAAGGAGTTCACCTCTCTCATAAAGGTAAACAAGCACAAGTCCTGTGATTATTCCCTCAATGATCCCTAATACAAAGTGCCATGACCCCATTACGATAACGCCTTCGATGATTCCAAATGGGAAATGCGTGGAGAGCCCTATCTCTAATCCGCAAGCTGTTCCAGCCAAAAAGGCTCCTAGTAATCCGCCAGCGAAACCACCGAGGAATACCGTGTTCCGATTTTTTTCTTTTCTCGTTATTGCTTTGAAAACTATATAACCCACGACAACGGCGATTATACCCATGTTTAATACGTTGGCACCCAGTGTTGTTATACCTCCATCCCTGAAAACTAGTGCTTGGATTACTAGGACAATGGTCATGATTATGAATCCAATCCATATTCCGAATAATATGCCTGCTAGTGAGCCTCCAACGAAATGTGCGGATGTTCCTCCTGGTATCGGCCAGTTTAACATTTGTGCTACGAATATTGCAGCTGCTACTATTGAGATGTTTATAAGTTCCTCGTCTTTAATGTTTCTTACTTTTGTTGTGGTGATTATTGCGAATACTATAAAGATTATGTAGGTTGTCCCTGCGACAAGGGGGTCTAAAAATCCATCGGGTATGTGCATTTTCGAGGTAACACCTCTTCATGTTTTGTTGTTACTAATATATATCAAGATTATACAGAAGATAACTATTATATATATAAAGGATAAATAACATGAACACATATATATGTAAAAACATAAATGAACTCGGTGATCGGAATAGATGGGACAACGAAAACCGGGATCTCAATACCTAAAAACGTTTTAGAGCGCCTCGATAAAATAATGGAAAAAACAGGGGCAAAAAGTAGATCCAAAGTAATAACAACAGCGGTCATAAACTATCTCGACGAAATAGAAAAACTAATGGACACCACGGCGAACGTTGTAGCGGTCATAACGTATACCTATGACCACCACCGAGGAGATACCGTTAAAAACCTTCTTAGCATACAACATGATTACTTGGATGCGATACTTTTCACAACGCATGTTCACATAAGTAAACACAAATGCTTGGAGACGCTAGTTGTTAAAGGAGCAACTGGGGAAATTTTGAATTTGATTGCAAAACTAGAAAATATTAAGGGAGTTGAAGCCCTTAAATACAATATTGTGAGACCATAAAACACTAGTATTTCCCATATTTAGCAAACTTCAATTTATCGATTACTTCTTGGGGGACTGTATCCACCTTGCCCCCCACCTTCGCCAAATAATAAATCTTAGCTAGTTTCTCAGTTATTAGGGCGATGTTTAGCGCTATATCCGCGTTCTCTCCAACAGCTACTAATCCATGATTCTTTATTAGAGCCGCTTTTTTATTCCCTAGAGCCTTGTAAACGTTTTCAGCTAACTCCCATGTTCCAGTCATAGCGTATTCTGATACGTCAACGGTTCCCTTAATGTATATCACCTGCTCATCAATGATAACCGGTATCCCTTCGCCCATTACAGAGAGCACAGAAGCATAGAGGGAGTGAGTATGAACTATCGCATTTACATCTTGCCTTTTTTTGTAAATGTAAGCATGGAGTCTCCACTCTGATGACGGCTTTCTTTCCCCGTGGACAACGTTCCCCTCATAGTCAATCACAACTATATCATCAATAACCATTCTATCGTACTCAATAGCGGAGGGCGTAATGGCGAATAAATTCTTGCCCTTCACTCTCACACTGAAGTTTCCTTCAGCTACAGCGACAAAACCCATTGAATAAGCCTTCCTAGCGGTTTCTAAAACTTCCTCTCTTTCAGAATCGTACAACTCCGTGTGACCTCCACTCCAAAATCCTTTTTGAAATATCAAAAAAGATTATTCTTTGATACAATAAGAATGAACCACGTTAAAAAGATAAAAGCACATCAAAACTTACAAGTTCGCAGGTGAAAAAGATGGACTTGGAGCTAGAGGGAAAAACGGTGCTCGTTACAGGAGCTTCTGGTGGGATAGGGGAAGCCATTGTAAGATTATTCGCAAAGGAACGAGCAAAGGTCATCATCCACTTTAACAAAAACAGAGAAAACGCGGAGAAATTAGCAAGAGAAATCGGAGCTACACTTGTAGTCCAAGCAGACATGACAAAAGAAGAGGAAGTCGTGAGAATGTACAGAGAGATCAAAGAAAAAGTTGGACGAATAGATATTTTAGTTTGCAACCACGGAATATGGCCAGAAGAGCATGTTGAACTAGTTGATATGAGTTATGAAAGATGGAGGAAAACTATGAGTGTTGACTTGGACGGGGTCTTCTTTTGTATTAGGGAGTTTCTAAAGCAACTAAGAGAATTCCCTGGGGACTACGGAAACATTATTATAATTGGCTCAACCGCAGCAATATTCGGAGAGGCAGGTCACGCTGACTACTCTGCAGCAAAAGCGGCTATAACTTATGGGTTAACAAGATCGTTGAAAAACGAGATAGTTAAGATTGCAAAGAAGGGCAGAGTTAACGCTGTTTGTCCAGGTTGGACGATAACACCCATGGCAAAAGATGCTCTAAAAGACAAAAAACTTGTAAAGAAAGTGCTTAAAACTATACCATTAAGGAAAGTTGCTAAACCAGAAGACGTAGCCCACATAGTTGTATTCCTCGCTTCAGATAAAGCAGCAGGCCACATATCAGGAGAGATAATCACAGTCGCGGGTGGGATGGAGGGTCGAGTTCTCTTCGATGATAACGAAATAGAAGTTTTATAGGGCAAGTGTTTATTTTAGACAATTCAATTCTAGAAAATATATTTTTGTTTTCTTTGTCACAACAATTTTGCAAACTTGTTTTTCTAGGTGTTTTCGACAAGTTTTAAATGGCTAATTATCTAAATATATTATTTAAAAACAAGTTGGCCTGTTTAAAGGGTTTTTATATGAAGATTACCGTGCACTTTTATTCTATTTTTAGGGAGATGGCTGGCGGTAAATCGTTTATGGTTGAGGTTCCGGATAATGCTACGGTTAGGGATCTCATAGAGGCTATCAAGGAGCAAGTAAATGAAGAGGTCTACGAGAAAATTTATAAGTTCATGGAGGGTCGAGGGCCTAAAACTTTAATCATGGTTAATGGAAGAAACATAAAGTTCCTCAATGGCTTGGATACAAAAATTAGTGAAAAAGATAAAATAGATATTTTCCCGCCCGGTGCGGGGGGATAACTTATAGCTCAATTCCTAACTCTTTCAATTTTTCTGGTGTTGGTTTACCGTCAACCCAGCCTCTTAACCTGTAGTACTCGTTTAGCATTTCCTCGAACTTCTTTGGATCAACTACTTCGCCTTTGGAAGCTCCGTCTGGTAGTGGTTCCGTAAATAGTCTCTTTGGTAGGGTATCGTCTTTTCTGTCGAAACCGTACTTGTTTAGTATCACTCTCTCTAGGTTGTATATTCTTTCTCCGATTGTCATTAGTTCATCTGCAGTTAAGTTCCATCCTGTTATGCTTGAGAGCATATCGGCGTATGCATCTACTCCAAGTGCGAATGTTACGAACAGGCAGTTTACTGCGGAGTTAACTACATCCGTGAAGTCCTGGAATATCTTAACCCATTTTGGTTTGTCATCGTAGGTTAGTCTGTCTATTTGCTCCGGTAACCCTAGGACCTCGGGTGAAACAGTGTAACCTGTTACGTGGCATCCTCCCCTATTGGCTGTAGCGTAGTTTAACCCGATACCTTTGATTCCTCTTGGATCGTATGCTGGCATTTCAAGTCCTTTTACGCTCATTGACAATTCGGGTGCGCCATATCTCTCGGTTAGTCTCTTTGATCCCTCGGCTAGGTATTTTCCGAAACCTGACTTGTAAGCGGTTCTCCATACTGCTTCAACCATTGCTGCTGCGTTTCCGAACCTCAAGTCTAGTCCTTGTAGGTCTTCTTCTGGGATTAAGCCTTTTTCGTTTAATTCCATTGCTGCTGCGATTGTTGAACCCATGCTAATCGTGTCGAGTCCCAACTCGTCACAAAAGTGGTTAGCTTTTATGATTGCCTCTAAGTCTGAGACCGCCGTTGTGGAGCCTAGTGCCCATATGGATTCGTACTCGGGTCCCTCGGAGTATAGGATTTGATATGGTCCGCTTTCTACTTTTGTTACTCTTCCGCATCCTATCGCGCATCCCCAGCAGGGGCGTCGATCGATTAGGTATTTTTCTTCTAGGGTTTCTCCGCTTATTTTTTCTGCATCTGGGTTGTATGCGCCCTGCCAGTTCTTGTATGGTAGGGCTCCAATGTTGTTGATAATGTTAACGAGGACTGCGGTTCCATATTTTGGTAGGCCTTGTCCTGTTACGGGGTTTTCTTTTTCTATCTTTAAATATTTTTGGACTTTTTGCATGAATTCGTCCTTGTTAGCGATTGGAACTCTGTTTTTACCTGCGACAATAATTGCTTTTAGTTTCTTTGATCCCATTATTGCACCTACACCAGTTCTTCCTGCAGCTCTATGTTTGTCGTTGATTATTGCTGCTATTCTCACTAGGTTTTCTCCTGCTGGTCCAATACATGCTACGCTTGCGTCTTTTTCTCTGAATCCGTGTTTTTTCTTCAGTTCATTGTCTGTGTCGAAAGTGTTTAGCCCCCACAAGTCTTTTGCGCTGTGTAGTTCTGCGTGTCCATCAATAATTGATAGGTATACTGGCTCCTCTGATTTTCCTCTAATAACGATCATATCGTAGCCCGCAAATTTTAGGTATGGTCCGAATTCTCCCCCTGAGTTTGCGCTTGATATTCCTCCTGTTAGTGGGGATCTTAAGGCCATTACGTGGTATCTTCCCCCAGAGTTGAAGGCTGTTCCTGTTGCTGGTCCTGTTGCAAATATTAGGGTGTTTTCAGGTCCGAAGGGGTCTATGTCTTTTGGGTCTTTTCCTTGTTGTTCTAGTTTTTTGAGGTCGTCGTAGAGTATTTTTAGGGCGTATCCTTTTCCGCCTAGGTACATTTTAGCTGTTTTTTCGTCGATTGGTGTTTCTTTGATTTCTTTGGTTGTGAGGTCGACTTCTAGGATTTTTCCCATGTATCCGCCTTTCAAATATAACACCGTTTTATTT
>JAGSHR010000294.1 GCA_029855985.1 Candidatus Njordarchaeota archaeon | reverse complement strand
TAACAGGCGTTTAATAACCATAAAATTCATCTTAAAAACAAGGAAATAAAGGCAAAATTAAAGTAGAAACACTAATGAATACTTAAATAATTTACGAAACATAATAATATAGTGTACAATATGCTCTTATTAAAGGCATCGTTTGGGTTACAAAACATTTATATATAAATTGTCGTGAAGATTTAACATTTGCAAAGGGTAATATAGGGGTGAATAGGAATGAGAGGTTTCCTGTGGGTTATCAATGAGTCCGGTATAGTTGCAAAATTGTATTTCGATAGCAAAACGGGGGTAGTTAAACCAGTGAACTTAAAGAAGAAGGACTATGAACATGGTTTCAAGATAGCGGCATGGGCCTTGAGATTAACTAAGGGTATGGGGACAAGAGGAGAATTTGGATATGCCAAAGAGAACATTGTATACGCAATAAAACCCCCATTAACGCTGGTTTTAGTAGCTGACCAGCCTATCAATAACTCGCCCTTCATTTATGGTTTTTTGAGAAAAACTTTAAGTGAGATCCGATCGCAAATAGATGGGGTCGTTCTCCTCGAACTTATTGAAGAAAAGCTTAGAGAGATGTTGAAGAAAGTTCCTAAGCCCCTTGATGTTGTGAAGCCAAAGTATGACTATAACATGTTGTTCTAGATGAGATTTACGTGTTCGTTTTATAATGTTTGAATAAAAAAGTTTTGGAAAGAATGGTATTAGCAAATTAGATGGAATTATAGCTTTTGGGTTAAAAAGGTATTTTTAGTCTCTAAGATCCCTTATTATTTTCCCATCCTTTACTACTAGGAGTCTGCTTTCACCAATTTGGCCCATTTCTGCTTCCCTGAATTCCTCGCTTGAAGCTATGAATAAATCCTTATTTGACTCGTAGTATAGGGGCTCATTATCTCTTCCATCAAAGACAACGAGGTATTCTCCGTCATAAAGGAAAAAGTTTATGCGGTTTTCAAATTCTATCTTGTCTCCAAGTTCGCTAATTACATCGGAGGCCTCTAGGAGATTATCGTAGTCTTCAATTTGTTCAAGAATGTACAAGAAAAGATGCTCGGAATCTGTTTGGCCACTAGGCTTTAGTTTTTTGAGTTTCATTTTTTCAAGGTATTTCGACACATCTCCCTTATGGGCAAAAGCGTATTTCTTCCCATTGAGCTCTCTAATAAAGGGGTGGGTGTTGAACCAAGATATTTTCCCATGTGTTGCTTTTCTAACGTGTATTATAAGTGTCCTCACTTTTACATCAAACTTTCTGTTTTCAAACCAAAGGAAAAACGGACTCGTCCAAGCGGGAAGCGGTTCTTTCATAAGCACCCAGTTTTCTCCGTCATCAAAGAAGACTCCCCAACCATGCTCGTTTTCTTTCAATAATCTCCTTCTTCTTACAACTTCAGCAAGATACTTGTCTATCTTAAAATGTTTTTTCGAATTAACTACAATAAAATCACACATACGACATCACCGTACCTCACACTTTAGATTATTGATTTTTTCTGGTATGGTCCACCTACTTGGTGGGTGGTTCATTCTAATTGCGAATTGCTTAAGAATATATTAGAGTATTATCCCATACTTAACTTTACTCGAATGATCCAAATTATAAATTTAAAATTAATGTAAAATCTGTACAATAAAATAAAAAAAGGATAAGAAAAAAGGAAAAGAAAACAAATTAAGCAAGAGTGAGCAAGAAAATTAATCCTTAGCGAGCGATAATTTTTTAATATCACAAACAATTAATTTAAAATGAAAACAATAATCTATAAGTCGGTGATGAAATGCACTTTGAGAGTCTATATATGACACGTTTTGAAATTACACCAATCGAAATTCTAATAGAAACACAAACAGGGGAACTACACATAAAGAAAGAAAAAATATCTTACTATTCAATAAGAGAGGCACTCTCACCACTTAACGCAATTAAAACAATAGGACTAATATACATAATAACAGCATTCGCGCTCTCGATCTATGGAAGTTTGATGTTTATATTCGCAACAAGTATGTTTGTAGGGATCCTAAGTGAAATAGGCTTCCTATTCTCAGTGTTACTAGCGATCCTCACAGTAATCAACGCAGCATATGGAGCATACCTATCAACCTTAGAGGAAACTGTAAACGATAAGTACATCAAGCTTCTAAAGTTCTTGGGTATGGGGATGTTATTTATATTTATCTTCTTGAGTTTATACCTGCTCGTATTAATATATTCACTGATCCTAATTGGGATGTTAACAACGTCAATCCTAGCGCTGAGAATACGCCCAAGAAAATACCTCATGCTAATAGTGGATAATGTACAATTGTACATAACCGGAAACGAAAATGACCTAGAAGCCCTGTATAAAGATCTAAACAAAAGCGAGTAAACATAACAAAACACAAAGAATCAAAGGAAACCCCTCTAAATGCCTCCAAAACAAATTATTTATCCTTTAATCCCCAGTTAAAGTGGGAAAAATATTTGACAAAACTAAACCCAGTTTTAATTATGGTAGATAATTATAGCAGAACTGTTTTTTCATTTCATTCAAAATGTGGGAGTTGGTTTTTAAATGAGAAGCTTGGATTTTGAGGATTTCGCTAAAATTGTGCATGTTGCAAACGTTAAGCTCTCAGAAAATGGTCAACTCGCTTCTTTTGTTGTTGTTAGGCCGGATATGGAGAGAAACAGGTACAACTATGAGATCTGGATATACGATTTAGAGCGTAGGAAACAGGTCGCAACGATTTCAAGTGAAGCGAAAGACTATGGTCAAGAATGGGTGAATAGTGATTCAATTATATTTTTGTCGAGACGAGGATTTAAAGAAGATGAAAAGGGAAACGCAGTCTACCACTATTCCCTACACGGTGAACCGAGAGAAATACTGAAACACAGCAAGGGAATATCAACCGCAAAGCCAACATCAAAGAAAAACGTTGCTTTCACTGCAACATGGGTAAACGGGGAACAGGATGACGACTACGTTGTCATAGAAGATCTACCAGTTTGGATAGACGGCTCCGGGTACACCGATAGGCAATACACTCACCTCTACTACGGGGACATTAACTCTGGAAACTATGAGCAAATAACAAAGGGAAAATTCAACGTTGTATCTTTCGCTCCAGCCAATAAAGCAGAAAAAGTCGTGCTATCCGTTGTGACAGATTGGAGAAAACCATTAAACACGGAAGTCTTGGTCATCAACTTAAAGGATCCAAGCGATGTATACAAGGTGATCACAGGAAACTACAACTTCACTGTTAATTGGAGCCCAGACGACAAATATCTTATATTGCACGGTTTTGACACGAGAAAAGGATTAAGCGCGCACATGCACGTGTGGATAACTGAGAGTGATACACAAAGCGAACCAATTAATCTTACAGAGAAACTCGGCTTGAACACTTATCCAGCGATCTCGAGTGATGTTCGGGGACCATACAGAGCACCGTATCAACCAATAATGGCGGAGGACAAGTGGATATACTTCCTCGTAAACAATGCGGGGGCATCAAACATCTACCGAGTCAATTTGAATGGGGAAATAGAAAAGGTTACAGAGGGAAAACACGCAATATACGAGTTCACAGTGAGCAAAAAGGGGGACAAAATAATCTACGTGAAGGTAACACTAAGAAACCTACCAGACAT
>JAGSHR010000238.1 GCA_029855985.1 Candidatus Njordarchaeota archaeon | reverse complement strand
CCGAAGAATGCTGCGTTGAAGTCTCCTCTGTCCAGTCTAGCTAATAGGGTGTTGAAGTCTACTAGGTCTAGTTCTACCTTAATTCCTGCTTTTTCTATTCCGTCTGCTACTATTCTAACAATTCTTTCTACGGATGATACAGCGGTACCCATTAATCTGAGGGTTACCTCTACGCCTTCTTGCTTTGGTGTTATTGATTTCTTCATGTTATCTGTTGCCATTGCCATGGAATGGTTTGTCGCTAGGGGAGCCAACATCATGATTCCTAGCAGTAGAACGGCGATTGAAATTTTCGTCAGTTTTGACATATTTTCACCTACTATTTATTTTTATTTTTTTAAAAAAATTGAGGCGTGTTTTTGTTTAGGTCTATTCTATGGTTAAGGTTTGATGGATATTTAAAAGTTTTGGCTTTGTGCTTTTAAAAAATCATAGAGATGTGTTTAAATGCGTTTAGCCTTAATTTATTTTCCCTGTGATCGAATGAGTTTTTTAATTATCTTTGAAAAGTTTGTAAAATCTGAATTTATTTTAAGCTCACTTTATTATTTCCACTCGTGAGAAATAGATTTGGAAAAATTTTGATTTTCCTGGCCTAGGGGTAAGTCACCTAATCGGGAGTATGCCTTAAACTTGAGGTTGTTCGTGATTTTTTTCATTTTTTCCAATGTTGTCTTTTTCATCTTCTTTTAGCTTTTTTTCTTCTTCGAGCGCTTGGTTTTCCAGTATTCTTGCAGCAATGTTTAGTGATGTTATTGTGCTTGATATAATTAGGAGCGAGAGGAATCCCATAAATGCCATTAGTAACCCTAAGATCTTTATTGCATCTGAGCCCAAATCGACTATATATAAGATGACGCCAAGTAATATGAAGCTTCCCAATATTACGAAGCCTGTTTTGTTATACTCGACTTTGTATTTCATTGGAATAGCCTTAAGGGAATTCTTCGTGCTTTATTTTAAACTTATGATAGTGAGTGGATTTAAGCTTATATGTAAGATGAAAAATTTTGAGCTCATCTAAGCTGGGGATTTATATAGAATGCGTCTTTAACATCGTACTTTTAACAATTAGAAGGGAGAACGCATTTTTTCGGTTAGAAAAAAGTTAAGATCAAAAAATTTGGGAATGATATGGTATTATAGCTCGACTTTTGGTCTTCTCCACTCTATTATTTGCCCTATAATAAAGGCGCCTACCACAATCACTATTGCTATTGTTGCGATAGGTCCAACGAGCTCAGCTCCAGTGTTTTCAGGGATATCGCTTGGTTTGCCTGTTAGCGCTTCGATATCGGATGATATTAGTGTTAGGTCGAAGTGGTATGGTCTCGTGCTGAATGGGAATGTCGTATCGTTGAGTTCTGTTGTATAGCTTAGATATAACTCTAATAGGACACCCGTGTTTTTATCGTATTTGGCTGAGAGTTGGAAATCTATCTCTGTTATGTTGCCCTTTTCACCGGGTTTAATCCCGAGAATTGATACTGATATTTCTTTGTATTCCCTCATTAATCCGAAGTATACTCCTTTGTTGTCTAGTATTGAGAAGTTGTATTGGTAGCCGGTTCCCTCTCTTTGCCATTTAACTTGGTATTTTTCCATGTAGTTCATGAACATATCCCAAAAGTCGTCGGCTGTCGGAACGATTACATATAGTTTTATGAATCTCTTGTATTCTTGATCCCTTAGATACCATAATGGTATACCGATTAAGTATAGTTCGTCGTTTGTGATGTATTGTGCTTTACCATCCGCAAAATCAAGTGTCATATTGCCTATGGGTATTTCTTGATTTCCTGCGCCGACGTACCACATGAAACCGTCCATTAGTGTGTAATTTGTTATTGTGAATTCCAATTTGTCACCCAGTGTTGCTGTGTATTTTTCTGGTGGGAACCCTACCGTGTACGATACACCTTCAGCTTCTCTGTACATGTATATTAACTTCTTGTTTTTCTCTCCAATAGTTTTGAATACTTTCCCTGCTGAGTGTGTTTGGGCTATTGGAACGGAAATCATTGATAATATCATGATTGCAACAATAAATTTGAGGATTGATTTATTCATTGGTCATCCCTCCTTTTCTTCGGCATACAACCAGCACGCCACGTAGTGTCCTTTCTCGATTTCCACTAATGGAGGTTCTTTTCTCTTGCATATGTCCATTGCGTGTGGGCATCTTGGCCAGAATCTACATCCTGTTGGTAGGAATATTGGTGAAGGCGGTTCTCCTCTTAGAATTATTCTTTCTTTCTTGTAGTCTGGGTCTGGAACTGGGACAGCGGACACTAACGCTTGAGTGTATGGGTGCATTGGTTTCTCAAGGATTCTCTCCGCGGGACCATATTCGACAATTTTTCCTAAGTACATTATTGCAAGCTTATCAGATATGTAACCCGCTACCGCCAAGTCGTGAGTGATGAACATCATTGTTAAGTCATATTTGTCTCTTAGATTTAGGAGAATGTTTAGTACTCCAGCTCTAATCGAAACATCGAGCATTGATACTGGTTCGTCTGCTACAATGAATTCTGGGTCAGTTATGAGTGCTCTCGCGATTGCAACTCTTTGTCTCTGACCGCCACTTAACTCGTGTGGATATCTCGTTACGAAATCTTCCGCTGGAATCAGTTTTACATCCTCAAGAGCCTTTATGACCCTATCATAGATTTCTTCTTCACTATCAGCTAATCTGTGGACCCTAAGGGGCTCTGATACTATTGAGTATATTGATTGTCTAGGGTTTAGAGACGAGTATGGATCTTGGAATATGATTTGGAATTTTCTTCTCAATGGTCTGAATTCTGACTTCGTTAAGTCATAGATGTTAACGCCTTTGTAGATTACTTTTCCTCCTGTTGGTTCATATAATCTGATTAGAGTCATACCTGTTGTTGTTTTTCCGCAACCGCTCTCGCCTGCCACTCCGAGTATTTCCTTTTTCTTTAACTTAAAGGAGACACCGTCGACTGCTCTAACGTATAGTTTTGGTTTCATTAATATTGTATCTTTTAAGCTTCTCTTTACTGGGAACCATTTCTTTAGGTTAATGACCTTTAAGAATGTGTTGTTGTCATTCATTTCTCTCACCTCATAATAGGGCTTCTTCACCTAAGTGTTTGATCCAGAATTCTCTAGCTGGTACATCCTTTAGTTCCTCTGAGAAGTGACAATACGAGTACCCGCCGTTGATGTTAACTATTGGAGGCTCCTTTTCTTTGCAAATATCTTTTGCGTATGGGCATCTCGGCCAGAATGGGCATCCTTTTGGTGGATTCAGTAGATTCGGTGGGTCTCCTGGGATTGAGAATAATCGTTTTGCTTTGGCTTTTGTGATTGTTGGTATGGACTCTATCAGTCCCTTAGTGTAAGGGTTAACTGGATGCTTGAAGATGCTTCTCGTGTCATTGAATTCCATGATTTTTCCCGCGTACATTATTGCAATTTTATCTGCTATCTCTGCTACCACTGATAAGTCGTGTGTAATGTAGATCATTGAAAGTCCATACCTGTTTTTTAGGTATTTTATCATTTCAAGGATTTGAGCTTGAACGGTTACGTCTAACGCTGTTGTTGGCTCATCAGCAATAACTATCTCAGGGTTTGATGCAAGCGCCATTGCTATAACTGCCCTTTGTTTCATTCCGCCGCTAAATTGGTGTGGGTAGTCGTTCACTCTTATCGGATCTATTCCCACCATGCTTAGGAGTTCTTTTGCTCTTTCTGTGGCTTCTTCTCTTGTGTAACCCATTCTGAAAATCAAGACTTCTGCTATTTGATCGCCTATTTTCATTAGGGGGTTTAAAGAGTTCATAGCTCCCTGGAAGATCATTGAAATTTTTGTCCACCTATATTTTCTCACTTCTTCCTCGCTGAGTTGAGCTAGATCAGTTCCATCATCGAGATATATGTGTCCGCCAACTATTCTACCATTGCTGGGTAGAAGTTTCATTAGTGATAAACCGATGGTTGTTTTACCTGAACCGCTTTCACCCACGAGTCCTAATACTTCACCCTTATTTAATTTGAATGAAACTCCGTCTACGGCTTTAACAGTTTTGTCCCCGACAAAATAATATGTTCTTAGATTTTTAACTTCAAGTACAGGCATTATTTTCACCTTCTTGTCCTTAGTCTTGGGTTTAATACCTCATCTAGGGCGTTGCCCAAGTATATGAAAGCGGTACCTAATAGCGCGATTGCAAGTCCTGGGAATAATAGTGCCCACCATGCTCCAATACCTATAGCTCCTGCTGCGAACACGTCGTATAGGATTTTACCCCATGTAACGCTTGCTGGAGGGAAACCTAGGAAGCTAAGACCTGCTTCTGATAGGATATACCCAGTTACCGCTGTAGTTACTTGCACGAAGACTATTGGTAACACGTTTGGCAATATGTGTTTGAACATTATGATTACATCGTGGACGCCTAATGCTTGTGCGGATAGTACATATGGCTTCTCTTTCTCCGAAAGTACTTGGGTTCTAATCAGCCTAGCTGTTCCCGTCCATCCGAACAGCGCGAACAACATAAGCAGTGTAGTGAATCCTCCGCCCAGTATCCACATGAAAACCAAGAGGATTGGTAGTCCAGGTAGGATTATGAGGAAGTCTATAACTCTTTGTATAAACTCATCTATCACTCCACCGTAGTAGCCTGAGAACAAACCTAATGCAATACCAATACCCGCTGAAATTAGAGTTGCGGATATGCTAAGGGATAATGATATTTTAGCACCATATAGCATTAAGCTCAATAAGTCTGCTCCTGTGTCCTGGGTTCCAAGTAATCCAAAGTATTTCGAGAATGCTATACCGTTAATGTTATCAATGCTAAATCTCACAGTCCCCGTTTTCTGAGGATTATCAAGAATCCTAATTTCCATAACAAACCTTATGTGTGTTGTCTTACCCTTAGCGAAGAAGGCGCCTATTGTTAATGGTTCCATGTCAACTTTGTACTCAAAGAATTTATCAATACTGAATGAACCCACTTCATATACTTTAACACCCACGGGGGTTAACTTATCCCCAAACTTGTCCTTTAAATCACTTAACTTTTGATCTTCTCTAATCATGGCAACATAGAATTTAATGGAAATATTCTTACCGATTTCCGCTTCCCTGTAACCTTCCATATGTAACTTCAAGGAGAAGTAGATGAAAACATCAGCTGGTCTTTCGTCGTATGGCCATGTATAGTTGTACTCGGCATAAACGAAGGTTCTATCCCTTTGTATCATGTTGTGATACGTTGTAGCGTTATCTTGCCACTCTATGTACATGGCTCCCGGATCCTTCGCCCCATCAGGCTCCCAACCATAAGAATAACTGAATTTGCTCTGGTTCGTTAACATCTTGAAACTCCAATTATTTAGAGCTTGTGAATTGTTGAAACCTGTGTTAATTATGCTTGTGTCTGGAAAATAGTGGGAATCAAAATACTTCATCCATTCGGGCGCGCAGAAGTCAGGGTGCACCCTATAAAGAATGTCACCAGGGTATGGCGCTACGTATGGACCGAATATCGCGATTAACGAGAAGAAAACAATGACAGATACTCCGAAGAAACCAGTTTTTCTTTTCATTACTTCTCTCATGATAATTACTACGTTTGACTGTCTTCGCCGCCCTTTACCCTTTTTGGCCCGTTTTTTAGCCATTTAAGTCACCAACATACATTTACAAAAATTTATCGGTTTTCCTTTAAGATGTATTTCCCGAACTGTTCTTTAAAAAAGGTAACCTTCATTT
>JAGSHR010000096.1 GCA_029855985.1 Candidatus Njordarchaeota archaeon | reverse complement strand
GTCTTGGATATAATTTTTCTTCAAATAATAACATTAAAAACTAATAATTTCTCAAATTTTATTTATTTTTCTGTCATTATTTAAAGAAAATACGTATACTTATTAAAAAAGTTTATATACCATTGAAAAATCTTTAACCTTAGCTTTAAAATTTTAGTTCTCATTTACCTTCACTGGGGGACATCTTAATGCAAAATCCCGAGGAGAAAGGCGAATCTGGATTTACATTATCTGCTGTAACAATAACCATTTTACTCTCCGTATTCCTAGCGCTTATAAGCACATACATTGCACTTAAAATATCAGCGTTACCGTGGCCAATTGTATTCTCCGTAGTCGTTTCAATGGCAATACTAAAAATAATAAAAAGAGAAAAGGCAACGATACATGAAGTAAATGTCGCCCAAGCAGGAGGAACAATAGGAGGACTTATCGCTGCGGGGATAGTTTTCGTTATACCCGCAATTATATTCTTAAACCAGATGGGGCATAATTTACCTATACCTAGTTTAATTGAACTAGTAACAATCTCTGTTCTAGGAGGCCTACTCGGTATTGTGCTTTCAATGCCTATAAGACGAGTACTAATCGATGAAGAAAATCTACCTTATCCCAGTGGACTCGCAGGAGCGGAGGTTATTAAGGCTGGAGATGAAAAGGGTATTAAAGGCCTTGTTTTACTAAACGCTGCATTAATAGCAACAATATACGCCTTGTTGAGCTCTCTGCAGTTGCCACCAATACTTAAAACATCCATTATTGTAGGCGGTTTAATTTTCTCGTTCTCTATTTATCCAATGATGTTAGCGTTTGGTTCAGGTTACATTTTAGGTTTAACAGGGGCCGTTATATCATGGGTTTTAGGGGCTCTGTTCGGTTGGGCCATTATACTACCATTAATAACTGCTGCTAATCCATATGGATTTACTGGAAGCATAGACAGCATATATTCCCAATATATTGGGCTGGTACAAGAATTTGGGATTGGGTTGGTGCTTGGGTCTGGTTTTGCGTTTCTAGTGTTTTATGCTTTACCTGGTGCCAAAAAGGTCTTTGAACCCTTCATGAAGATTAGCGGGGACGAACCATGGTATATGAAGCTACAGATCCCCGTAACTGTTATCTCCATTATTGCTCTTTCTGCCATCGGATTACACCCAATTAATGCAATTATAGCTGTTGTGGGCGCATGGTTTATGGCGATTGTAGCTGGCAAAATGACTGGAGAAACAAACATTGATCCACTAGAGCAATTTGGTTTGTTCGTGGGATTACTCGCACTGGTTTTCTCAACATCGATAGGGCTCGCGAATAGTTTGTATGAATCAATTTTGGTTACTAGCTTCGTAGCAATAGCCGCTGCAGTTGCGGGGGACATTGGCCACGACTTTAAGGGGGCCCAGGTTTTAAACACTAAGCCTATAGATATAGTTAAAGCTGATTTAACGGCGGTTATTTTTGGTGGAATTACTGCACCTCTAGCTTTTATGTTCATGTATAACCTCAATAAGAATAACTTCTTTGAGGTTTTCACGGCGGTTCAATCAAGGGTTGTTGCTGGTGCTTTAAGTGGACTGAAATTCCCCATGGTTTTCTTTATCGGTTTTCTACTTGGTGTGTTGATTGAGTTATTGAATAGGTTATCAATTATGTGGAAGGGCAAACCGACTTTACTTAATGGCATGACTCTGGGTATAGGGTTCTTCCTAGGGTGGCTTTTAGCCATACCTTTCTTCGTTGGGGCAGTTATCAGAAGTATCGTAGAAAAGAAAAAACCAGATTACAAGGAATTAGGTATAATTGGTGCTGCTGGCATTATGGCTGGAGAAGGATTCATATTCTACTTGACTCCCTTGTTCACGTTATATGGGGTAAGCGTTTACCAGTTTACGCTGGGCACCGTACTCCTCAGTATGTGGTTAATATACTTTTCCGCATTAAAGCACCGCATTGAAAGAAACACGAGAATTATCATAGCTGTGGTCATAGTTGCTTTTGGTTATCTAGTATGGATTCTAAGCAATATAGCGTTTTTCACCTTCTATATATTTGCCCTAATAATAGCATTGCTATTGTATATAGCCTTTAGTAGAACTAAAGAATAGATTACAATTTTATCTACCTATTTTTTTCCGTAAACCATGTACCATTCGCCATGTTCCTCGACATCATATTCCTTTAACCCAAGCTTACCTATGTAGCTTAAAACTTCTTTTTTGGACGCCTCTAATTGCTCCTTTGAGTGAGGAGTAAAAACTTGTCCGCTGACATCCCAATCAACTATTATCAATGTGCCTCCCTCTTTGAGCACACGGTACATTTCACGTAGAGCCTTCGGTATATTCTCTATGTGGTGCATTAAAAGAGTGGACACCACTAGGTCAAAGAAATTGTCCTCAAACGGTAGTTCCTCAGCGCTTGCTTGAACAGGTTTTAATCGCCCTAGTTTCACATACTTCGCGTAGTTCTTAATTGCTTTGTTGAGAGGCTCTTTGTTGATATCAACTGTCCAAACTGTTGCCTTAAAAATAACTGTGTCCACTAGTATTTCCAAGTTTGATAAAAAACCAGTACCCAAATCTAGAACTTTTGTCCCCTCTTTTAACTTGCTGTAAAATCTATTTATTAATATTCCCCGCCAATCCTCCAACATTGTCAATCCCTAATCACATTTTATGCCTACTTTTACTTGGATCTTTTTAATAATAAAAAAATAGACCAGTGTTCTAATCCAATCTTTTTTATTTTTGTTAACCATGATCACTTTTTGTCAATTTCTCTGCTATCCTATCGTACCTTTCCTTAAGTTGTAAAACCATTTGTTCACGGTCTTTCAGGTAACTTCTCCTCGCTAAAACCCAAGCTAAGCTACCCACATAGTAAAAAGACAAACTTCCCAGGAGGCCCCAATATAAACTACCGTATAGAGTTGAAATCCCGCCCGTTAACATTGAGCCTATAAACTTTCCCAATAACTCAAAAATTAACATGTAACCCAGTATAGATGCCTTCTCCTCTGGAAGATTTACTTCAGAGATTGTTGAAGTATTTATGGGCTTTTCCGTTGTTCCAAGCATGTTTCCAAACGCCGCTAACAATACAACACCCAAAAACGTTTTATTTTCCACCAAACCGTTTATGACCACCATAATTTGATTTGTTAGGGATGAGGGATCACTAATGAGTTTAATGCTCGGTATCACTGAGAAAAAGACAATGTAGGCTGTACCTTCAATTATTGAGAAAACTGATGCGTAAAGTAATTTTCGACTGAGTTTACTCTTTTGAAACCTTTGAAGATAGTTAGCTACAAGAACATGGAGCGCTCCACCAATACCAATAACACCCAGTATAAGCCCCGCTTCCAACTTCGTTATGTTCATTACACTTCTGATATAGTGCAATCCCCAAGCCGAGTAAGCACCCCATCCAACGCTAATGGACAAATACTCAAGAAACAGATAGCGATTAGTCTTCCTAGAAAAAGACCTAAACAAACCAGAGTAAGTTAACCTATAGTCATAATCGAGACCGTGTTCATATAACTTCTTAATATAGTGCTCAGACTCCCCTCTTCTTGGCTCTTTGATGAAACCCAATAAAATAATAGACAACAATATTGCAATGCTTCCAATCAAAAATGCCACACGCCAACCATATAGTCCACCAACAATAAAACTTAAAGCAAAGCCTGTGGATGCGCCTAAACCTTGCATCAAGTTCCAAATTGCCAACGCTGATAATCGACCTTGGACACTAAAATTATCAGAAATCATAGCAAAAACAATTGAGTACGAGGAGCCCAACAATAAACCAGTTAGCATATAGAATACCAGTAAAAGATAAAAACTTGTGCTTAAACTAGCCAGGTAGTTTAGTAAACTCGCAGTTCCCGTGGTTAACACTAAGATTTTCTTCCTACTGAGCCTTAAACTATCCGTTACATAAGCCCAGTTTAAAGCTGATACCCCTATGGCCAAATAGAAAAGGCCATTTATAATTGAAACTTGAAAATCCGTTAAATTCATCTCAAGCTTAATTAAGTCGTAGTTTGGTGGAACAATATAAATGTTGATACTTATAAGGAAAGAATAAAGACTAAGTAACGCTAGAGAAACGCTTTTAGAATTTAGTCCCATCCATAACCCCCACATGAACAAATAAAAATCTGATACCAATCAACCATTCAAACCTATTACAGTACTCTGCTCTATGCATCCCACACTTTAGTTATTTTATTTCATTTATACATTTATAATTATTATGCACCAAGCACAAAAATAGCAATTTGAAATAAGAAAAAAGCCAAATAATAGAGTGATAAGCATGGGGGATTAATATTGTCTAAAAGAAAACTAAGCATTAATTATGTACCATTAACAAACACGTTCTTCATGTTATACACAATGTTACTCTTTATAACCGTCATACCCCTCCTAAAATATGTTTTCTCATCGATCTTAGACATACCTTTCTACGTGATAGAACTCGTCTTTATACTCTCAATCATTGGAAGCATAGTTAACATTCCCGTATTCACAATGAGAAGAGAACACCCCATCGTAGCAGAGCGAATAGTAATGTTTATGGGAGTTCCATGGATCGTTCCAGAAATTGAAGTAAGAGAAGCAAAAACCATAATAGCAGTTAATCTTGGTGGATGCATAATTCCTGTTTCCCTCTCCTTATACATAATATACAAGCTTATAGATGTATATGGTACCTCAATGCTCCTAACAATCCTTATTGCACTAGTAATCAATTCCCTATTAATCCACTCAGTGTCAAGACCTATAAAAGGAGTCGGAATCGCTACACCCGCAATCGTCCCACCTCTCTTCACGGCTATGATTACAATATTTCTCCTACCTCCCACTCTACCACCAGAGGTGTTTTTCGCTTTTGCATACTCTATAGGGACACTCGGAGCCCTAATCGGGGCTGATTTAATGAACCTCCACAAGATACCTGAGTTAGGGGCGCCAATTGCTAGCATTGGAGGAGCAGGCACATTTGATGGAATCTTTCTTACAGGGATTCTAAGTATTTTGTTTCTGATATAAATCTGATATAAAAACCTAAATTAACAATAATTTTACACATCCATTTTTGCTTAACAACGAATACCTTTAATTCAGATTTAAAAATTAAAAATTAATTGGAGAATATCGTTCAAAACTATTTGAAAAAAACCACTGTAGCAAAAAACCAGTATAAAGTAAGCTCTCCAGAAAGTGACTAAAATGAAGGGAAGACTTACTAGAAAACTCGAAGAATATCTAGAAACCATATATTCTATAAAGATCCAAGAAGGAAAAAAAGTAGTCAGAATAAAGGACGTTGCTGAACGCATGAATGTTTCCATGTCAACAGTCACAGATGCAATGAATAGACTATCTGAACTAGGATATGTAGATTACCAAAAAAGAGAATACATTGACTTAACGGAGAAGGGTTTTAAGCGGGCCAAAGAACTACATGAAACAGAAGATATTCTCGTGCGATTCCTAACGGACTTCTTGCAAATTGACCCCGAAGTATCAAGAAAAAATGCCTGTAAAATGGAACACGAGTTAGACAAAAAAGTGATAAAACAACTAGAGGCATTCATGAAGTTCCTCTATGAATGCTATGGAAAACAAATAGGAAGGGAATTCAAAACCTTTCTTAAAGAAGGGAAATGCTAAGCAATTTATGGGTTAAAAAAGAAATAGTAGATGTGAGATGTTATTTTACTCACTTACTAATAAACCCTTATTGACCTGTTGGTAGTTGTTTCTTTAGGCTCATTACGATTTCAATTGTACTGACCCTGTCAACTCTGCCAGTTTCTTGGTTCTCGATCTCATCTGTACTGATCTTGATATCCTCTACGTCAATAACACCAGGTAAGTACCTTGTTCTTAGAACTTCTGCTAGATCAACAGCTCTGCTGATAGCTCTACCTCTTGCGACGATTTTTATTTTTGTTGGCTTTTCGTTTAGAATTATTGCCATTGCGGCCATGATGTATCTCATAAAGGGCTTTTTACCAATGAAAATTGTTGGGATCTCTCCTTCTGCCATTATCATTCACCTGTTCGAAATGTTTTTGTTGTTCTGGTTTTATTGTTTTAGTTATACTGGGATTATTT
>JAGSHR010000124.1 GCA_029855985.1 Candidatus Njordarchaeota archaeon | reverse complement strand
TATATAACGGGAAGTATAGACGAAGAGAAACACCAGTGAAGACTAGTTGGCCTCCACGAGGACCGCGTTCATAGGAGACCTACACTACCCACGGGACACTAGCCGCTTAGTCCAATTAGTGAACACGGTCAAGCCTCACATACTGGTGTTCAACGGTGACTTCCTAGACACGCCGACAGAGAAGAGCCTAGCCAAGTTTACCAAGCTCCTCAAACGCTTCAGGGCAGAGGAAATCCTGTTCACACTGGGGAACCACGAGCACTACCTTTCGAGGAACAAGCTGAGGAAGCACTGGAGCAGCCTTGACCAGGCGAGGGGAGTGATGGATATTTTGAAAGGTAATGAAGCGGGAGGTTTACGTGTGTCGAAGATTGATTTGACGGTCAACAATAGAGTTATGATAATACTGATAAGAGCTTGCTTATTAAATTTAGATACTTACGGCTGAAGTGGTGTTAAATCAGGATGGGGTTTAGTAGAAAGATATCAAACATTGCTTTAAGAATTTTAGAGAAGACTGCAGGATACAAGAATCCATTAAGGCAGATTTGCTTTTTTGGTCCGACACTTGATGCCAATATAAAGAGTTTCAAAGACTATATAACGAAGAATAATCTCCACGAGAAACACGGTATTTCACTAATAGACCTATACACAAAAAACATTAAAATCCCAGGAATAAACCAGAGTGGGATATTTATAAACACATTCTCAGGAGTATTGTATTACTTGACAAAATGTAAAATACTCATTGCCACAAATAACTTGTTTGCACAAGATCGTTATCCTGTACGGAATAAAAAGTCTTTACTAATCCAGCTATGGCATGGGCTACCCATAAAGGCTAGGCCAAAGAAAACCAAGTCATTCAACTTTTCAAACTTCGATTTATTCGTATCATCCAGCTCGTACTCGTCATACCTACTAGCATCCTATATGGGTGTCCCAGTGGACAAATTTGTGGTGACGGGCTATCCGAGGAATGACCTCTTACTAGAGCCCAATGCGAAAACTGAAGCTCTCAGAAAACTCAGAGAAATGACAGGGATCCAACTAGAAGAGTACAGTAAACTTATAGTATATACACCAACATTCAGACGTTACGATTATACAAGACACCTGGAAATGATCCTAGATCAAAACATAATTGAAACCGTAAAACGAAACAATTACTTCCTACTAGTCAAGTACCATATAGTAGACGAACTCAATAATAGAGATATCATACAGAAAATTGAAATGAAAACAAGAAAAATAAACAACATAAAAATAGTATCTACAACTAGCCTACACAAAAGCAACCTGACAATCTACGATATACTACCAGCATTTGACGTACTCCTAACAGACTACTCGTCATTAGCAAACGACTACCTACTACTAGACAAGCCAATAATATTCTACATGCCAGACCTCGAACAATACTACAGAGAAGAAGGACTAATATACCCGCTTAAGAGCCTCAAAGACGTAATGCCAGGCTCAATAATCACCAACACTGACCAGCTAACCTCTCACCTAATAGAATCAGACAGCTACCAAAAACAGCGCAGAACAATGCGGAATTTGCTCCACGAATACATTGACAACAAGTCCTCGGCCCGTCTATGGCAACTAATAGAAAACAATGCCTTATAATGCATTGATACCACACAGAAATAGAACACATAGGGTAACAGGAATTGCAGTGCAACATACTAGCAATAATCCCCGCATACAACGAAGAGAAAATAATCCATTATCCTGTACTCAGCCTCTTAAACCAAAAATTCAACAGCCAATTAAACTGTAATCTCAACATAGCCGTAATAGATGATTCAAGCACCGACAATACATGTAACAAAGTAATAGAAATCAAAGAAAAGAAAAAAGCGGAAAACCTAACATGCATAAAACTCAAATTCAGACCCAAATATGAAGTAGCAAACTACGCGGTAGCAAGAATAGTAAATTTCACCGTTAATAGGATCGGTAGAAACTTCAAAAAACCAGACTATATAATGATCATAGGAGCAGACACTATCCTTAAACACGATTACACGAATAATATCATAACAGAACTCGAAAAATTCAATGCAAAACATAGTGAAACAAAAGCAGTAGCAGCCTGCGGAATAATAGTCAATGAACCTAGAGGAAAACTTATGCCCTCAGGCACAGGTCTAATAGTCCAATACGAAGCATTCCAAAAAGTTGGCGGCCTCAAACCGGAACCAGCAGAGGACACTGGATTAATACTAAGAATCATCAAGGAAGGATGGAAAATACTAATTGTAAAAAACGCAAAAATGTACGTACTTAGACCTACAGGAGAACGTGAAAACATAAGAAGATGTTATTTACAAGGCCTCGCAGATGAATACTTCTGTACGGCTCTAATGTATGCATATTTAAAGTTTTTATATAAATTATTGCAAGGTAAAATAAGGTGTAGTGTAGCATACATCAAGGGATATCTTATGAATATTAGATATAGGAATAATGAATACTGTCGTGTTAAAAGGTTACTTGAATACATGAGATTTATTCATAGAAAGTGAATCATGAGGTTTTGGGCTGTCTTTTTCATGGCGTTTTCGTACTTCTATAGCAAGTCCGCAAACGTCTAGTGTAAGCAAGTATAGAGTATACCATGCAACTGTTTCAGGTCTCAAGAGTGTTGAGGGATCTTCTCTTCCGAACCATTTTCTCCTCATGGGTGTATCGGTTCTTTCCGGCACTATCGTGTTTATATTTACACCTACATCTTCCTCACACAGTGCTTGTACGAAATTCACGATCGCTGCCTTTGTTGAAGAATATATGCTATAATTTCCTCTGCCTCTGGTGTATGAGCTAGATGAAAATAAAACGATATGTTTGGGTTTGTCGGAATTACTTATTAAGTAGGGAATAGATTCTTTTGTTACAATTATATTTCCTAGGAAGTTTGTTTCTATTTGCTCTTTTATTTCATCCAGTGTAATTTCGGTGAATGGTTTCTTGACGAGCACCCCGGCTGTGACTATGATGTGGTCCAGCCTTGATTCTTTTGAATATATATCGTTTAAGAATTTGTGAACTTGCTCTTTGTTCCTGATATCGACACCCAGTGATCTGGAGGTGTAGTATATGTTAAGGCCCAACTTCTTTCCTAGGTCTACTATAGCTTTTCCGATTCCTGACGTGCCGCCGAAGACAACTATGACCTTTCCGTAAAGGCTCCTGGTTATATCTTTTTGTTTTTTGATAATGTCTTCTACGCTATTCGAAATGTTTTCGTTTTTGAGGAGGAATATCTTGTCCGCTATGTATAAATCAAGCGGGGTTGTTATTTTAATATTATAATAGCTTCCTCTGACGATTCGGATCTTTTTGTTGGGGAAAACTCGCATAAATATGCCGCAGTCATCTGTGAACTTGCTGAGATCTTCAGTAGGAATAGTTCTATACATTTCTAGTAGATGGTCGAGGAGGAATCCCTGGGGGGTTTGGCCATACATTAAGAATTTGCGGGGAGGTATGTCAGTTATATATCTCCTATTCGGACTTGTCCTTATAATGGTATCAATAGCGTCGACTGCCGTGTCAACGGCGGTGTCTATGTCTATTTCACTTAGAGCATCGCGGAGGATTCGAGTATCGACAAAGGGCCTTACGCCGTCGTGAATTAAAACCTTTGTCTCAGGAGTATACCCTTTTTTGGCAATGCAGAAGACAGCGTTTCTACTGCTTTCTTGTCTACTTTTACCACCTTGACATAGATGAATATG
>JAGSHR010000215.1 GCA_029855985.1 Candidatus Njordarchaeota archaeon | reverse complement strand
TCCCTAATTTCCAAAAAGTTTCCCTCCAAATAGGGAAATATTCCCGAAAAATTTCCCTCTAGTAAAATAAATAATTTATATCAGATTTAAATTAGAACAATGAGGGGGGGATAACAAATTGGAATATGATTCATTTAAAATTAAAGACAATACCCGAGAACAAAAGAGCATCGTGTTCAAACAGGTATTTTTGTATTTAATGGGATTGAAAGAATGTTATCCCGTGAGTATGCGTTTGATAACGTAAGGATATGCCCTTATTTTTAGTAACTTGATTTTGCCTAGTTGTTTCTTTATTGTTTCCATTTCGCTTTGTTTTAGGTTTGTTTCCAGTGTTAGAATTATGTCTTCTACGTGGTGTTTCTTTTTGACGCCGACAATGGGTACTGCACCCATTTGAATTATGTATCTTAGCGCTATGTTTATGGGTTTTACTCCGTGTCTTTCAGCTATCAATTTTAGAGTCTCGATCAGTGGTTTTATTCTTTTCATGTTTATGCTTGTGAATAGCACACTTGTTCTTCTCCATATGTCCTTTGGCAGGTTTTTCTCATTGTATTTTCCAGTTATGGCACCTTGGTCTATTGGGCTATATGCAACGAGGGTTATATCTTTGGCTTTACAGTAGGGTAGTAGTGCTTTTTCTGGTTCTCTGTGGAGTAAACTGTACCTCACTTGGTTTGCTGAGAGTTTTCCTTCGACTAGCATTTCGAATTTTTTCATTTTACTTAGGTTGAAGTTGCTCACACCTATGGCCCTTATCTTGTTTTCGTTTAGTAGCTTCAAAAAAGCTTTTGCTGTTGATTTCATTGGGATTAGGGGATTTGGCCAGTGTACATAGTATAAATCAATGTAATCTGTTTTTAGTCTCTCAATGCTTCGTTTGAACGCGTTTATCACACCTTTATAGGTGAGGTGGTGTGGGAATACCTTTGATGCTATCACTATTTCCTCTCTGATGCCTTCTGTGAGTTTACCTATTATTTTTTCACTTTCACCGTTTCCATAAATTTCCGCTGTATCTATGAAGTTTATTCCGTGTTCGTATGCTTCTTTGAAGGCTTCTTCGAGGTCTTCGAACGTGTATGTTCTATCATATCCCCACGATTTTGTTCCCCACTGCCATGTTCCGATGCCTATTTTGGAAATTTTGATGCCGGTTTTTCCCAGCTTAGCGTAGTCCATTCTAACACCTTTTCGGTTTCTAAGTGTTTCTGTTTTATTCATTAATTTATGTATTATTCTTTTAGAGTATTGTACCATTTTCTGGGCACTCTAATTAACAGATTACCACCTGGTGTATTGATTTGATTAAGGATAAAGTCGTCATAAATGGAGGGTTTTTCACATTTGATGACTTTGTTAGCGTTATTTTCGATGGTGCAAAAATTGAAGTTAGTAATAATGTTTACGAGGCACTCAAACATGTTAGGGAGAAACTAAATAAGGAGTTAGAGTCTGGTAAAATTATTTACGGTATTAACACGGGTTTCGGGGCGTTAGCTAATAAGCGCATTAAAAAGAGCGAAGTGAATAAGTTGCAAGTTAATCTATTGAGAAGTCACTCTGTTGGTATTGGAGAATATGTTAATGATGAGATTGCTAGAGGGACTTTACTATTAAGAATTGTTTCACTATCTAAAGGGCATTCTGGTATTAGACCCCAGCTTTTGAGACTTCTAGTAGAGTTCTTTAACTCTGGAGCTGTTCCTCTTATACCCTCTCGTGGATCCGTTGGCGCTAGTGGAGATCTTTCACCTCTTTCCCATTTGGCTTTAGCAGTTATCGGAGATCACGATGGTGCTGTGAAGTTTCTTGGTAAGGTCTATAGGGGCTCTGAGCTTGTAAAGCTACTTAAGGAGTATATTTACAGAGATTTGTTTCTTGACGAGGAATTTAGGGATATTTTTGGTGAAGGTTTTCCATTAGTTAAGTTGAGTTATAAGGAAGGATTAGCCCTAAATAATGGTACTGCTTATTCGGCCTCAATTCTAGCTTACGCGATTTACAAGTTGGAGAAGCTTATCGATATTGCGGATCTGAACTTGGCCCTTGCACTTGAGTGCCTAAGTGGTTTTGTTGAACCTTTTGATGAAAGATTTTTCGAACTTGGTGATCCTGGCTATGAGCACCCTGGCTCTAGGACGGTCATACATGTCAGAGGATTGTTAAGTGATAATGGGGACCATTTACATAGTGAGTATGACAAGTATTTTCCTTTGTCTATTTTCGTTGAGGGAATAACCGTTAAGGATGAACATAAAATAGTTGAAATTAAGCTAGATAACAAGGAACTTGTTAAGATGGGTATAAAGAGTTCTCTTAACCAACTTATTGAACTCATGAGTGAATCTCTAAGAGAGATCGGGTTAGAATATCTTGGGCTTCGTGGAACAACTGCTTTGTATTTGAGCAGTGGAAACATAAACAATGAGGAGATTGAACGCGTATTGGATAATGTTAAATTTAGCTTGCCGGAAATTGGCCTTGTTCAGGACTCTTATTCTCTTAGGTGTGCTCCACAGGTTCATGGAAGTGTTCGAAGGGCTGTAGATATAGCAAAGTTGATTTTTAATGATGAAGTTAATTTACCCAATGATAATCCCTTGTTCTTCGTGGAAGGAGATGAGTTAAGGGTGCTCTCTGGGGGAAATTTCCATGGTCAATCAATATCTTTGGCTTCAGATATTCTCGCTATAGGTATTGCTACTTTGGGGAATATATCGGAAAGAAGGATATTTAAGATGCTTGACCCAAACATAAATAAGGGGCTTCCCCCGTTTCTCGCTAACGATCCCGGTTTAAACTCAGGTTTTATGATTGCTCAATATCTCGCAGCGGAGTTGACAGCAGAGCTAAGACAACTCTCTACCCCTTTGAGTGTTCATAGTATTCCTACTTCTGCTAACCAAGAGGACTTGGTTAGTATGAGTGCTACTGGAGCGTTGCGTTTGCTTAAAATGATTGATTTGCTTGAGGGCATTCTCTCTATAGAGTTCCTTGTCGCTCTTCAGGGTAGTATCTTGAGGTTTCTTGGAAATGAAGTTGGTGATCATGTAAAAGGTGTTAGCGGAGTTGTTGAAAAAGCTTATGATTTTATTAAAGGGATGCTTGGTGATGAGCTTAATTTCCCCATTGAAGAGGATACTGTTTTGAGCAATTACATCAATGTTGTGAAAGAGAACATTTATAGGCTTCACGATGTTTTCTTTTAGTTTTCACTTAGCCAAAGCATCCATTTAAAATATTCCGCGTTTAAATTTTGTTTTATTTTTATAGTTGTTGGGTATATCCTATATAATTAACTTTTGTGATCTTTTGTTCGCATCTGTTGGAGTTTTAGTGGTTTTAGTGAAGAGTAAGATGCGGAATGTTTCGGAGCATTAATCTGCCGTTGGAAATTGATATTATTTCAAATGATCATATTAGTGAGACATTTGGAGATTTGCTAAGGTACATCTCCCCTATACAAAAAATCCTATTGATCACGACTAAGCACTTGTATGATAAATACTTGAACAACGAGATAGAGTTTGAGGATACTAGACTTGACACTGCCTTTATCGAAAATGCGTGCACTAGCACGGTTACAGAGATCTACGGGACATATCTAAAGGACTCTAAAACCTACGGTTTAATTGTGGGTTTTGGTGGTGGCAAGATCATTGATGTTAGCAAATATGTGGCTTACATGTCTCTTCTTCCAGTTATTGTGATCCCAACAACTCTATCGAATGACGGGATAGCTTCCCCTATATCTGTCTTAAAGGAACCTGATGGGAGAAGAAGATTAAGTTTGAAGTCCCAAATGCCTACAAAGGTGATATTGGATATAAATATCATTAGGAAGGCCCCTATTGAGACTACGATCGCGGGTATTGGTGATCTTCTCTCAAATATCTCTGCGTTAAAAGATTGGAAACTTGCTAATAGGGATTTGGGGGAACCAATTGATATGCCAGCGTACATTTTATCCTACAATGCTTCGATGAATTTTTATAGAAGACTTCTTCTATCAAGTGGAAGGGTAGATATTTTGGATCCAACTATTCTTGAAGAGCTCGCTCACGGTTTAATCTTGTCTGGATTGTCGATGGCTATCGCTGGAAGTTCAAGACCTGCGAGTGGTGCTGAGCACCTAATAAGTCATGCGATTGATTTGTTATTCCCTAGTAAAGCCACGTTGCATGGTTACCAAGTGGCCTATGGAATGCTAGTTGCCGAGAAGTTTAGGGGCGAGGATATTGATGAGCTTTTGGATGTTTTTAGGAAGGTTGGTTTACCCAGAAGTTACAGGGAGCTTGGTTTATCAATGGAAGAAATAGTGAAGGCTATACAGTTCGCACCGAGAATTAGGGATCGATACACTATTTTAAGCAAAGTGGACTTGAGTAAAGAAAAAATTTTGGAGATGGTTGTTTAGTTTATTCTTTTAAGTATCCATACTTTTTACCGAAGTACCAGTATGTTCTCTTGTACGGTTCTCCTGATGCGAGTTTCTTAACGTTTCTCCTGTATTTCAATTTAATTCCGACTGGTTTTGTGTCGCCCTTTATCTTTATCCATTCTTCTATGGGTTTACTGTATTTCTTCTGTATGTAATCCCTGTATAGGTCCTCTAGTACGTTGAAGGCACAGAATGGGATTATTCTCCTCTCTGGGTCTGGTGTCAAGTAGTGAATGTTACATCTTTGAACTCTTTGGACATCATAGTTATATAGGTCCATGAAGTGCATCATACCTAGGAATAACGCTTTGTAGTGGAATTGCCCTAGTGTACCATAATCTCTCTTTAGGATAATACTTGCCAATAGTCTTCTTAGGTTTATTCCTTCTGGTGCTTTCTTTGTATCTATGAACTTTCTCAGGTTCCATAGTAATCCTAGTAGAACCTTTGTTTTACTTTTACCGTCTTTTAGCTCTTGGGTTTTCTCCTTCAAGTACTCTGTTAAGCCTTCTACGTCAACGAATGCTGTTATTGGTACAAATCTTTTTGGTATTCTTTGACCATCTTTCTTCTCGAATTCTGGGAACACATATGTTGCGGCTCCACATGCAGGGTTGTTTGACATTTTGATCGTTGGTTTTCCTGATAGTGCTTCTACAAAGTCTGAGAATGTATAGGTCCACGGAATTGTGTACCAGGATTCAGCCGGTATATCACCCTCTGTTTGCTCTTCTATTAACTTTAGGACATCTGGAATCGTTATTCTTATTTTCTCTCTCACACTTCTTGGCACACTACCTGTTATTGAAACTGGTTGGAAGTTTACTCCTCTTACAACGTCCATATTCATAGCTGCGAATCTAACGATATCTCCAACCTCATCTGTGTTTACGCCTCTTATTACTACTGGGACGAGTACTACGCTAGTTACTCCTGCTTTTCTGAATACCTCAAATGTATATGGTACTTCCCAGTGGTTCTTAGCGTTTGATTGGGGTCTCACTCCGTCAAAGCTCATGTAGATCGTGTTAACTCCGCCCTCTCTTAGAGATCTAGCGTACTCTACTGCCTTTTCAAATCCTTCTTCAAACCATTTTCTTGCGAATGTTACACCGTGGGTGTTTAATTGTACGTGTGTGATGCCTTCCTCTTTTGCGACTTTTATTATCTCTAAGAGGTCATCTCTTAGTGTTGGCTCTCCACCTGTTATCTGTATTGCATTTGGATGCCATGGCCCCTCTCGCCTTAGGGCCCTAATCATTTCTCTGATTTCATCTATTGTTGGTTCGTAAACATATCCGCTTTTCTCAGCGAAGAAGAAACAATACCAACACGATAGATCACATCGATTTGTTACCACTAGGTTTGCGAGTGCTGTGTAGTTTTGGTGAAGTGGGCATAAACCGCAACTATATGGACATGGTGCTACTACATCCATGGTTGTTCCTTCTATTTTAATTGGGGGAGCTTCGTATTGTAGTGCTCTGTGGTATAGTTGGGCGTCTCCCCAGTAAACTTCTTCGATTTCCCCGTGTTCTGGGCAGACCCTTCTTATCCATACTTTACCGTCTCTTTCAAATATTATTGCTGGGAGTAACCTTAGGCATTCTGGGCAGAGTGATGCTGTGTGTTTGATGAGTTTTTCCCCTGGTCTTAGTTCTGGTCTTGGTGCTGGACCGAACGGAATTTCTCTCTCAGCTATCTTGATATATCTTATTGTTTCTCCTTTTGTCATTTTTTATACCTCTCTTTTCATTTTAGAGTAAAAGTTGTAAAAATTTTGGATAAAAGTAACCTTAAAGTTTGTTCAAGGTTTTGTTATATGTTAATATGTTGTGTGTTATTTAAGTTTTACTATCTTGGATATCACTAATGTTTATCACTATTGTTAAATCCAAGACCCTACACAAAAACTTGTCACTAACATAATAAACCGAGAAACACTAGACTCAATTTTATAAATTTAAGAATGTAGAAGTTAAGTTTTGTTTCAAAGTTTAAATCACAAACAAGGTAATAAATATTTTGAATAAATAAACTGGATAGTACTTTAAATTCAGTTGAACTGTTAAAATCCTTTAGATGAATGGAAGGTTGACACCATGGATAAAAACAAAAGAGATAAGGATAGAGAAGAGGACCCAATTGACGAGTTATTCGATAATATAACAAGAATATTTTCATCAATATTTGGTATACCGTTAAACCAAGCTCCAAGTAGACATATCGTGAACAAAGTAGAAAACGAGAAAGAAGAAATCATTAAACACGTGAGGGAAATGGGAGACAACATAATCGTCATTTACGATGTACCGGGAGTTGACCCATCAACTATTATACTTAAAGTGAAAGACAACAAGCTTTACCTATACGCAAGAAACAATAGGGAAATACGCGACGTAACAGAGTTAAAAACCCCAGTTAAAGATAAAATTAAGTCATGGGACTATAGGAATGGTATTCTTGAAGTAGTCCTTGAGAAAAAGAAAGGCTGGTTTAAATAAACTCAATCCCGTTAAACTCTGATGAATAATGAATAACCCTAATATAAAAAGAATCAAAGAACCAGTTAAGCTCACTTTATTACTACTTATGGGGATTTCTGGGTTCTCAGGTATCCCCCTAACTTCAAGCGCTATCCCTATAATGAATGCTCTTTTATAGCTCTCCACTATTATGTTCTTAACCATCAAATAGAGTAATCTCGGAAGCCTCCTGATCTTGATTTTCTCCTTTTTCAAACGCATCACAATTGTTAACTGGTACACCTCTTCAAATATCATTGGGAGAAATCGAAGTGCGGTAACAATAGCTATCGCAAATTTCGGGGGGGCACCGATCTTGATCAAACTCTTTAAGATTTCACCTGGCTTCGTGGTATATATAACTGTTAAAGATGTAATCATCATTATGATTATCTTAAGTGCCACAATGAATCCATAAATGAAACCTTCGTAAATGATTGCAACACCCTTACCACCCGTTAAATCACGGATCACAGGTATATTGGGCGGCAGTAGATAAACTAGGACTCGGCCCTCCCCATAGTTGTAGTACCCATAGTAGAATAAGCTCTGACTTAATATAGTTGTAATCGTTATATAAGCAAGCACCTTAAAGTAAAACTTTACCTTCTGTGAAGGGGGTCTAATGGACAAGAAAATTACTGTTTGGAAAAGGAGGATGAATATTAGCGTTCCTATGTTCCAGATTATAAAGGCTAAGAATATTAAGATAGTTGAGTACAGTATCTTAGCTAAAGGGTCCGTTTTATGCAGCCATGTGCTTTTCTCAACGTATTCCAGGATCCCCCTAAATGGCAAGTTTAACCCCTTCTTAGCTTCCCGTTTTCTAATACGTATTTTTCCACGTCAAAGGACTCAAAGAGTTCCTCATCGCTAGTCAAGATTAAAGCGGTTGCTCCATGTTCATTTATGTAACGTGATATCGTGTTAAAAATGAGTTTTAACCCATTTAAATCTTGGCCAAAAGTCGGTTCATCAAGTATGATTATCCTCGGTTTAGAAGCCAAAATAGAAGCCAATGCTAATCTGTACCTCTGACCTTTACTTATTGATAGGGGATGTTCACCCCTCAGTTCCCATAAGCCCAGTGATTTAAGCAACTGCTCAGCTATTTTTCTAGCCTGTTCATCCTTTAAACCACTATTTTTTGCAGGTAAATAAACCTCTTCTAGAACAGTATCATAAATCAACTGAATGTCCGGGTTTTGGAAAACTATGTTGAGATCTCCAATTATCTTAACTTTTCCTCTGTCAGGTTGAAGCGTTTTTGCCATTGTTAACGCTAAAGTTGTTTTTCCCGCGCCGTTTTCTCCATAAATTATTACTAGCTTTCCTGATTCAATAGTTAAATTTAATCCTCTTAAAACGTACTCTGAGGGGTTTCTTTTAACCCATAAATCCCTTATGATCACGCTCTGTTTGCTAGTTTCATTTTTAACTTTAAAGGTGAGCTTTAGGGTTGACACTCTTAATCCATGTTTTTCACATTCAACCCATCCTTTAGTGGGGTCCCCCACATAGATTATTTCACCGTTTTTTAGTATAGCCAGCGTGTCAGCCAATTCTTTTAGTTTTTTGATTCTATGTTCAAAAACCACTATAGCGTAGCCCTCATCCCTTAATCTTTTGAGCTCCTTAACAAGCATTCTCTTTGATTTTTCATCTATATGAGCCATGGGTTCATCCATTATCAATATTCTAGGATTCCCGCCCATCATGGATGCTAGAGCTACTCTCTGCATCTCACCGAAACTCAGATCATAAACATATCGATCTAATAATTCTCTGAGGCTAAACACATCGATTAGGTGCTCAAATATACTGTTTACGACATTTTTTGGGTGATTGTTCACAATTGTTATTAAGATTTCATCTCTCACACTAAGACTTAACAATTGGTTCTCAAAATTTTGGAAAACATACCCTATTTTACCCATGAGTTTTTTGGTTTCAATTTTTTTGCCGTTTAATTTCACAATGCCTTTTAACTCGCCATTAATAAAGCGGGGGATAATCCCAGACATGACGTAACTTAATGTTGTTTTTCCGCTACCTGTTGGGCCGCCTACTAGTAATATTGATCCTTCTTTCACCGTTATATTAATGTTCTTGAGTACCCAGTCTTTTGATACGCTATACTTGAACCAGATATCTTCAAGCTCTAATGTCAACTTTGTTTACACTCCTGAAAAAAAATGAATTACCAAACTTTTAGATATTTTAACAGTATAATTAATATAGCGAGAAAAGTATAATTATTTAAGCCCAATAAATAGACAAACACTAAAAAAGGTGATATACCATGAGCGAAGAAGAATCAAAAATCGAGTCCGAGTTTGAAATCGTATTAAAGAAGATGAAGGAACTAGAGGAAGAAATCGCAAAGTTAAAGGATGCGGGAATGGATAAAGAACAGAAGGAAAGATTGCTCCAGGAACTCAAAAACTTTATGCAAGCTGCCCAAGGAGAAAACGTTTTCAATATCCGAATTTCAACCACCCTAAGAGGCGCAATATTCAGATTAAAGAGAGGAGTCTATGCCCTATTTAACAAGACAAGAAAAGAGAAACCCAACTTCGACATGAATGAAAGTAAGAAAAATTGGGGTGCAATCGCCTCAAAAATCGTTGAAGAAGCAAATAAACGCGGTGTATCTAATTACCCCGCGAAGATCATAATGTCATATGATTTCGTTGAGAAAGACGGAAAACTCGTATTTGTTCCTAAAGAAGCGAGAATCGTGATATTCGAGCCCTCTGACTTGTTCACTGTGAAAGCGGAAGAATGAAAAATTTATTTTAGAAATGGTTTTTTGAGTTTATTGGTAATTTTTTTCATAGTTCCTTTTGTCTTTCCCATTAGTTCTTCGGTTTTCTTTTTAGCCATCTTGAACATCCCGTAGATTATGGTAATAACTGTGAAGAATAGCCCTATACTGGCTAATATGACTCTTATAATGTTTATTGGGATCATGACCGCGCTCATCATTAGAAAGTATAGAGGCAAATATAGGATGAAATTCAGTATGCTCACTATAACGCCGATAGTGTATTTTTCATACCCATAGAGTAAAGCCGTCAAAAACAATAAAAGACCAGATGTTATTATGAACCCGATAACCACAGCGTAAATGTTGCCTTTATTCACGACACCAACATGCCCCAAGAATCTCATTATGATAGTGTACTCTATCATTGAACCACTTATGTTAATAAAGAAACCCGAGAGAAATGCCAAAGTGAACCCGGAAAAATCACTTAATAAGGCCATGTAGGCAAAGAGGAGAGCTAATAGAACCAAAGCATAACTTGTTCCTATCGACATTACTTTTACTACTTCATTTTTTATTAAGTACAGTTTTACTAGAGGTCCAGTTAAGATTGATGTTAGGATTAGGTTGAATACGCTTGCTCCCGACCCCAAACCAATTAAGAGTCCTGCATAGAACTTTCTTCCCTTTTTTATGTAGATTAATCCACCTGCTATGACGAGTATAGCTGAAAATACTATTAAAAATGGTAGTATACCAGCTAGGGATCTAGCTGTTGCAACATCAAGTATTCCATAATCTACCGCTGAAATTATTAAGTCGATGTATCTTTCAGCTATATACCTGGAACCGAAAAGTAATAGGAGCACACCAGATATTATTGCGTATATGCCTTTCTTGACGTTTTTGTCTAGAGCATTTGTAATAAGCATTTTTACTCAACTTCCATTCTTATCTACGAGCTTTCAATAAAGGAAACCCGTTTTAAATGGAGATTTCAATTCCACATACATGTAGTCGAATGCTATTAATACTTCACCCTTTAGTGTCGCTGATTTCTTTTCTACTTGTTGATTTAGTGCTTCATTGCTGCCGTACATGTGTGAAATGTGTGTTAGGAAAGCCTTGTAGAAGTCAAGTTTCTCCAGTAAGTTTATTGCTTCGTCTAAGTTGTTGTGATCCCTAATGTCCCACTTTGATGGATACATGGCATCCACTATCACTATATCGATTTCTTTCCCTTTAAGGAAATTTTCTGTTTGCTCGGGTAAGCCCTTTGTATCGGATAGGAAAGCCAAATTGAAATCGTCAGCCTCTATATAGTAACCAACTGTCATTACTGTGTGGTTGAGTGGAACTGGGGTAACCTCAATTTCATCCATTTTATAGGTTTTAAGGGGTTTCAATTCTTTGAAGGGACCGAGAAATGAAGGGGATAGAAGTAACTTATCAAAACCATCTACTAACTCGGAGCCCTCTGCGAAGTAAACTGGGAGTGTTTGTTGCCTTGTCCATTTTAGGTAAAACAATCCCTGTGTGTGCGCTATGTGAGTATGAGTCAAAAATATTCCGTCAATAGGTATCTGGTTAAACTTTAGATCTGTTAATATTATTGGGAAACCCATGTCTATAAAGTAGTTTTTTCCCTTGTAACTAAGAATATTCGTTGGAGGCCTTCTCACGTACTTTTGGTTTTCTCTTGCTTGTCTACACATGTCACAGTCACATGCGTGGATTGGTATGCCCGCCTCACCGCCCGTTCCTATAAAGGTGAATTTATTGGTTAATGTATACAAGAGGTACACCGTTCAGCTTAATTGACTACGTAACCGTGGTTTAATAAAAGAAAAGTTTACATTTTTTAAAGGGTTTTGCGAACAGAAACTAGAAGTTTGAAAATTGAGCACTAGATTAACGAGAACTCCTTTAGTATTCCCAAGACTAATGCAAGGTGCTCTTTCTTCAATTCAGGTTTAACCTCGTTTAACCTATTTATCCTATCTTCTTCGCCTCCAGGCATGTCCACATAACGAAATGCGAAATGAAGCGAAGTTATTAACTCGAGAATATAATCAATGTACGCTTCGTTAAGATTTAGTTTCTCTTCAGTTGTTTTTATTATGCCAATCACCTTGTCTAAAATTTCTCTTTCTTTACTACTCAAACTGATATCCTCTGTTAATGTACCCATTTTTTCCCTAATTTCATCTTCATAATACAATAGTTGAGAAGACGAGGGGCCAATTGAGAAAGGGCCAGTGAAGTTTGCTGGATCGTAAATGAACCAACCAAACCTATACCCAAGGAATAACCCCATTTCTTGGAATAGGTATACAAGTTTAACTAGTTGAAAACTTGTTAACTCGTTTAACCCGAGGTTCGACGTTAGGTACTTCAAGAAAATAGCAGTCTTATCAATGTCCATTCTTGTTCACCAAACCTATTAATAGGAGGAGTTATTTTATAATGGTTATCGAGGTTATCTGAGAATTATACTTCAATGGGTGTGCCTATATTTGGTAAAAACCACTCTCTCTCACCGTTAATGAAGTTCTTAACGAGGTTTGGTCTTAACGTGTGTATCGGGATTACGAGGCGTGGTTGTGCGGTTTCAACTGTGTCTCTTAGATCTAGGGGTGTTGCGTGTCCGGAAGCATGAATGTGAAACATTGCTACTCCGTATTTTTCGAGCCAATTTAACACCTTCTCAAATGTTATTTCTCTTTCCTCGTCTACTGGCTCACTTGAGCTTAGAATGTAAATACTACCTTTGGGTGGGTTTATCTTCTTAATGTCTTGACCACTGTATACCATGTAGACTAGCATGTATGCGTCAGGGTTCTTTCTTATCTCATCTAATGTTATTAATCTGTCTTGATATTTTGATATAATTTCTTTTTCTCCTTTTGATAAGCGTTTTTTGCCCTCTTCTAGTATTAAAACATTCTTCGAGAGACTTACTTTGTTTCTTAGGTGCGTGCAAGCGTTCATTGACTCCAACGCTTTAGCTATCTTTGGTTGAATCACCAAATAACGGTCAAGTTCTCTGGCGATATCGTGGAAGGTTCTAAATCTATCATAGTCTGTTTTGCTAAAATCCAATATCACCATGCTTTTTGAACGTTCAATAACATTTGAAGCTAGTAGTTTAACTTGTTTTTCGCTCATGTAATCGGACATGTCTATCCTGGTAGCCTCTGTTATTAACACATCAATATCCTCTTTTTCCAAATTCCTTAAGAAATCCCACGTTAAATCTGATGTTACACCATGCAATCTAAAGTCTCCAGTGTACGCAATTGTCCTTCCTTCAACGTGTATTATGTACCCGTATGCCCCGGGAATTGAGTGATCAACGTGCACAGGCTTTACAGAGATACTCCCGTTATCCAAATCAATTTCTTTCCCAGTGACAAACGTTTTTATTTTTATGTTTTCCCAACTGTTCTCAAACGTTTTTCTACTTACAAGGGTTTGCAGTCCCTCTACAATCTTCTTTGTGCATTCCCCCATGTGTACCTCTATTCTCCTGTTTAATAATGGTATATGCCCGATATGGTCTAGATGAGCATGAGAAACGAAAATGGCTTTAACGTTTGTTTCAGGTTCGTTTTCGACCGAACTTGTGATTCTAGTGTAAATTTCTGGAATATTCGGAACGGCGCCTATCTCTATAAGTTCGTTTATGGAAGATGGCAGAGAAAATGGAAATTCATAATATTTTCTGGCTATCGTGAAACTTTTCCCGAAGTCTAGAAAAAAAGAATGTTTAGTTTTTTTGTTTTGGATTAGAATTTTGTTTCCACCTATCTCTTCTACTCCACCATATGGTGTTATAGTTACTTTTCCCACGTTTGCTTGCACCTTATTGAGTCATTTCTGATATTTCCGCGGTTTCTTCTTCGTCTTCTATTTCTATTCTCCCTAGTAGTTTGGCTAGTTTTGTTTCAATTTTTCTGATGTTTGGTACCATTGGGATTTTTTCAGCTGTTTTCTTTGTAGGGAAGTAGAATATTATGCTGCCTGCCTTGAAGAGTAAGTATTCGAACACGTCGTCGATTTCGACTTGGTATCTAACGCCAGCTGTAGAGTACCTTTCGATTTTTCCAAATAATCCGGTTTTTCTGGTGATTTGGTTGCTCTCTACTACCCAATAGTTGAATCTTGTGTTTAGCCATGCTAGGAACATCATGAAGAATATGCTTATGGATATTCCTAGGTATGCTTGGGGTGATAACCTTATGTCTAGGGCTCCAATGAAGTCGCTTCCTATGTTTGCTGGGAGTATTCCTGATTGAGCTAGGATAATGTAAATGAGTAATACAATGATTATGAGAGCAATGAATCCATATGTTTTTCCTTCAGAGAAGTCAAAGGCGATTATTAACACGTTAAAGAAGAAGACTATCATGAATATGAATCCTAGACCTTTCGCAACGGGGTCCACGTTTATTAGGCCCTCCACTACCGCGAAGATAAGTGAAACTATCGCTGTGAGAAACAGTGATAATGCCTTTGGATACGATCTAATGTAAACCTTGTCTTCGTTCATTTTTTACACCATTTTTGTTGAAGTTTTTTGGTTTCTATTTATTTCATTAATTCTATTGGCAATATAAGTGTTGATAATTTCCATTTGAGATGTTTGAGAGAGATTTGTTGGCTTAGGATTATATGCTCCATGGTGGTATGTGCCCTTGTTCTTCACCTGCTTCATTCGCTTTTATGTGGCCAACTTCAATTGTTTTGATGTCATTTGAATCTACATTTGTGTATACTTCAAGCGCTCTGTTTTCGGGGTTAAATCCTTTAAGTATCCCTAAACCTAAGAACTCGTCATCTTTGTTTCTCAGTGATACTACGATTCCATTTATTGTCTCTTCATCTATTATTAAAGCGTTGTTAACCTCAAGTTTGGTTTTAATTTCTTCGATAATGTTTGGATCTAATGTGTCCTTGTACTCTAAATATAGAACAACTGTATCAATACTTTTCTCGACATACAAATCTCCATTAATGGGTATTCCTAATTCCTCTAGTTTTTCTTTTGCGATTGGTTTACCTGTCCCAAGGTAACAATATCTAAGGTTAACAGTTGATATAGGTACTTCCTTTACTTCTCCGTTCTCAAAGTACTCTGAGAATATTCCCTGTCGAATTTCTCTTCTTATATCTCTTGAACGGGCTCTCAGAGCTGGAGGAGGCGAAATATTCTTAATCTTAATTCCACTAAACATGAATGGTTTTGCAATATGGAAGAGTTCCCCGAATTCGCTTTCCACTAGTATGAGATAATCTGGTTGCACCAAGTTAATCTTTGATATCTTTAATTCCCTCCCCCTATCTCCAACCCAACCCGTTGTATCAATTATAATCACATCAACGTCCAAGTCTTCGGCTTTTTTGACCATCTTGTATGTGCCAACTATGGATCTTTGAAAAACATTTGCGGGAGTTGTTGACCCCACGAAGTAAGCATCAATGAGCGTAGCGTTCGTTAGGTAGACTAATGGTTTCTCAACGATTCCTAACCCGATCATAGTTGGTGGTCCGATGCTACTTTGCCCAGTATCAGCGTCCACTATAGCGACTTTTTTTCCACTCTCATAGAACTTGTTGGCTAAAAAAGTAATGAAGCCCGTTTTTCCAACATCTACGCTTCCAATCACCATTATCTTTGTGCCTTTGGGAGAATCAATCAACTCTTCAACGAGATTGTACCAAGACTCTGGGATCAAGCTCTCTTCGAGATAGGTTATGTAGCCTCCCTCATCAACTTTTACCTCAATTTTCAGTGAATCGGTTGTTGGGATCATTGGTGCCGATCGGTTTTTCTCTATTATTACTGTATCATTCTCCTTGTATGGGTAACCGAATATCTCGGCTTCTCCTTCTAAAATTCTAACTGTCAGTTCTCCTGCCAAGAATAGAGATGCATCCTTATTGATCTCAACTATCATCTTGTCACACCATGCCTTTCATACCTAAAAATGAACCGTATCTTTTTCCCTTATCAATCAAACTCTTCCGACGTTAAAATAACACTCTATAATTATGTATAAAGCTATCATGATAAAAATTGCTTAATAACCAATTCCTTATCAGGATTCGGTTTTTTATGGTACCTTGCGATTAATTATGCAAGTCGCTTAAAGAATCAGGAAAATTAGGAAAAATAGAAAGAACGCACTATTCCATTAAAGAGCCCAAATAAAATAAAAAATAAATAAGACCATTCCCTAGTTTTTCCATCATATACAATGCAATTCATTTACCTCGACATGATAAATCCCCATAAAACTACACCACTCAACGACCCCAAAAACAAAATCCCAACCACCAAAATCAGAACATAACCCGTCCTAATAACAACATACCAACAATCAACCCACATAGTTTTAAAACAAAGATTTTAAAGAAATAGTGCGCTCCCCCTCGTAGAAAAATATTATGAGAGGGGATTGTTTGAATTATCTTGATTTTTTGCGTTTAGAACGTTTTGCCCTGTGGGTCTTAGAGAGTTTTCTGTCGATGATGTAGAGGATGGGGGCTACGACGAGAAAAGCTAAACCAAAAATTATGACTAGTACAAAGAATCCCCAAATGGGTGGGCTT